>JBHHYW010000059.1:0-10595 GCA_046757745.1 Candidatus Scalindua sp. | reverse complement strand
TCAATCCCTTTCAATCCATCCACCCCCAACTACAATATCTCCATCATAAAATACAGCCGCTTGGCCCGGTGTTATGGCGCGCTGTGGCTGCTTGAATTCAACCCTGACGCGATCATCTTTCAAGGGATAAATTACGGCTGGAGCTTCGTCTCCCTTATACCTGATCTTTACCGAAGAATTCAATTCCTTTTCCAGTCTTTCAATCGTAATCCAGTTCACATTACCTACTGTAAATGTATCCCTTAAAAGTTTATCCGCAATTCCAACCGTTACTGTATTTTGCGCAGGGTCAATATCTACTACATATCTTGGCTCGCCAAATGCGATGCCCAACCCTTTCCTCTGCCCGACTGTAAAATTATGAATGCCGCCATGTGTGCCCAGTGTGTTACCGTTCGTATCCTTTAATAACCCTGTACCAATCCCGGAACCCACCCTTTCGGCAATCAAATCACTGTAACTATTACCGGTAACAAAACAAATCTCCTGGCTTTCAGGCTTGTCCTTCGTCTTCAGATTAAGGCTGGAAGCCTTTTTGCGAACCTCAGTTTTGGTCATATTCCCAAGTGGAAACAATGCGCGGGATAATTGCTGCTGATCAAGCGAGAAGAGGACATAAGACTGATCTTTATTCGCATCTATTCCCTTTTTCAATACATATCTGTCATTGATCCTGTCGATCCTGGCAAAGTGACCCGTAGCCACACAATCAGCATCAAGGTAATCCGCAAATGTAAGCAATTTGCCAAACTTAAGTTCCTGGTTGCAGATTATACATGGGTTGGGAGTTCTCCCTTTTAAATATTCATCACAAAAGTATTCAATAATACCATTAAACTCATCTTCAAAGTTAATGACATAAAAGGGAATTCCAAGGGATGAGGCAACATTTCTGGCATCTCTGGCGTCTTCCGCACTACAACACGTTGCCGTTTTTCTGTCTGGAGCGGGTGCGTCTGTAGTATTTCCAAGACGCATGAACAAACCGATTACGTCGTATCCCTGTTCAATTAAAAAATGAGCGGCGACGCTGCTGTCAACGCCACCGCTCATTGCTATTACTACTCTTTTTGTCATTTTACAAGCCCACTACGTAGGGGCGTATTGCAATACGCCCCTACTACATTATTTGTTTCTCAGACCTTAAGAGGAATTGGAGTGAAGCATAGCAAAAAAATAATCAGCATTAAAACCCCTATACATTTACGTTTAAAATCAAGCTGTATAAATGGGTCTGCCGGTGGAGGATGCTTGAATCCAAACAACAAAAGCATGATGGCAAAAATAATCCAACCCGGATAAACAAATAAGGTAAAGATACAAAATGCACCAATACCTGCCTTATACACAATACCACTATACTTTCCCAATAAAGCATAAATGATGTGCCCTCCATCAAGCTGCCCGATAGGCAGTAGATTAAGTGCAGTAACAAAAAGCCCTGCCCAACCGGCAAAAGCGATCGGGTTTAAGACAATATCAAAACCCTCTGAAACATCACCTACCATCATCTTTGCAAAAAAAGAAAAGAGTAAAGGTTCCCCCAACCCCAGGTAACTTGTCGAATCCTTGGGAATAGGTTGAACCTCAGAAAGGCTCAGGCCTATAATCGTAATCGGAATCGCAAAAATCAGACCTCCAATCGGACCTGCCGCTCCAATATCAAATAAGGCACGTTTATCAGGGATATGACCCTTCATCTTGATAACGGCGCCAAATGTACCAAAGGGAGGAAGCGGCACAGGAAGGAAAAATGGCCATGTTGCATCAACACGATACTTACGGCACATAATGAAATGCCCCATTTCGTGTGCAAGCAAAATCGTCATTATACAAATAGCATAGCTTGGGCCATTTATTAAATAAGTAGTGAAAGCCGTCGCAATAAAAAGGATAAAATTTATCCTCGGTATACCAAAAAAAGAAGGCGTAGAAAGGAAACCCTTTATAGCGCCTCTGATAGAAGTTTTGCCATTCATAATCTATAAAATCAAACTTTTTTAATCATCGTAATTTGTGATAAACTTAAGCCAATTTTAACTTTACATTAAAATGTTGTCAAGCTAAAAGGAAACAAGGAGACAATTAATATGTAAATCGTACATGTCGGAATTACAAATATTATTAGGGAATTAAAGGATTGAGGGATTGGAAAATTCCTGAATTACCTGATTTCTCAATTCTCTGAGTTCCTTAATCCTTAAATTGAAACACACAGGATGTTGAACAATTACCTTGCCAATTAAAGTGTGCAATGTTACAATTCTGCCATGTCACGCTTTTGTGCCATGATGTCACATTACTGTTTTGTTAAATCTACAACCTTCAATAGTCAATCATAAAACCCAATGGACAAATTAAAAATCCTCATAATAGATGACGAAGAAAACATCAGATTTACCCTCGAACACTTTTTCTTAGAAGAAGGTTACGAAGCGGCAACTGCCAGTGATTATGATGAGGCTCTGGCCATGATTGATAAATCTGATTTTGATTTGACATTCGTAGATATTAACTTAAAGGGTAAGACCGGTATCGACATCTTGAGAGAAATCAAGGTAAGAAAACTTAATTGTCCGGTTGTCATGATTACGGGATCCCCTGATATAGATTCTGCTTCAGATGCACTTCGATTGGGAGCCTTTGACTATGTTTCTAAGCCGGTACAACTGGATTCATTAATGCACATCACAAAGACAGCCATGAAACACAAGGTACTGGCAGACGAAAAGGAAAAATACCGTTCAAACCTTGAGGCTATCTTCAAGAGCGTAAAAGATTCAATTGTCACTGTAGATAAAGATTTGCTTATAATAGAAATCAATGAAGCAGCCAAAGACATCTGTAACTTGTCCCGTGATTCCGTCGGAAAGTCATTTAAATCTCTCCTGACACATTGTGAAGGAAGATGCGCAGGGGCTCTCGAAGAAACCGTTAAAGAGAAAAAACCGGTCGAAATATACCACTTTGAATGTAAACACGAATCAAGCCCGCAGCAAGTCGTAACCGCTAATACATACCCTCTCATTAACAATAAAGGGGCTTTCACCGGGGCAGTCTTGGTTGTAAGAGACGAAACTCATCTGGCGGGCCTTGAGAGGGAAATGAAAGAACGCCAACGTCTTCATAATATCATTGGTAAAAGCAAAAAGATGCAGACAATCTATTCTTACATAGAAAATCTTGCCGATGTTCAGAGTACCGTCCTGATTACAGGGGAAAGTGGTACAGGTAAGGAACTGGTAGCTGATGCATTACATTATAAAGGGGAACGAAGCCGTAAACCACTGGTTAAGGTAAATTGCTCAGCATTATCTGATAATTTGCTCGAAAGTGAACTCTTTGGACACATCAAAGGCTCCTTTACCGGCGCCCTTAAGGACAGGATTGGCAGATTCAAGATGGCGGACGGAGGCACAATTCTTCTGGATGAAATCGGTGATATATCACCCAACATACAAGTAAAGCTACTGAGAGTATTACAGGAGAAAACCTTTGAACGCGTAGGAGAGTCGACACCCACAAAGGTTGATGTCAGGGTTGTTGCCTGTACCAATCAGGACCTTAATGAAAAAATCGAACATAGAGAATTCAGGGAAGATCTTTACTACCGTCTAAATGTAGTAGAAATAAAGGTGCCGCCACTAAAGGACAGAAAAGAAGACATACCCTTTCTCATAGACCACTTTATAAATAAATTCAATAATAAGATAAACAAGAATATCACTGGTATATCTACGGATGTCCAGAAAATGTTTATGAATTATTCCTGGCCCGGCAATATCAGGGAACTGGAACATGCACTGGAACATGCATTTATCCTGTGCCACCAGAAAACCATTACTCTCAAACACCTGCCACCCGTTTTTGAAAAGTTTTTTGTAACACAGACTGATCAGTTCAAGAATATGGGAGATGATGAAAAAAAGTCAATCATACAGGCACTTGAAAAAACGGCAGGAAATAAGACTATGGCTGCACGGCTATTGGGCATAAGCAGACGCAGCATATATAGAAAGATTAAAGATTACAAAATCCCGATGCAAAAAGAGTAGACAACGCTCGACAAAAGCCTTTTCTCCTTTTCCACCAATAATACCCTCATTCTCATGGTGTGCCACGATACATATATGTGTCATAACACTATAGTGTCATGACACACCATTCATCTGAAAAATACCTTCTCCGATCAACTAACACAATTTAAAAACCACTTAATACTTTACATAACATCATACCTTATCATGTCTTAAGATAGCATGGGATTTGCCGGGAAAGGTAGTAAACAGCAATCTGTCTTTGTGGCACACATTTTGATAATACAAACATCAGATTAATCTTATCTTTCTAAAATTACTCCTTAAAAAAGAAATGAAAGGATTATATCGTTATGTTAAAGAAACTAATTACTATTGGACTTTTTACTCTTATAGCATGTGCCATTTTTACAGTAGGCATAGGGCATAATATCGCACAGAATGTCTTTAGACGACAATTATAAGATCAAAGGCCTGCGGCGCGTGTTGTGATGTATTTTTGGACTACCCCTTCTGCTGGTTCAGTTATATATTGGCAGGGACGCCAACTTCAAATACAGGAAGTTAATAATTGAACCAGCGGTTAATTGTAACCTGAAATTCAAGGTACTCGGTATCCTTAATAGACCAATTCCTGTTAAGGCAGTTTTGAACCCCCACCACCAAATCAGGTAGAAACCGGCCGATGCCTTGAATTTCTATAAACAAGGTAAACTGCTTTTCTAAGAGACTGGAGGAGATATCATGGCATCAGAGAGATTGGTTTTTGTCGGATTTGTTATAACATCAGTCGTTTTTGTGATAATCGCATGGTACAACATTGTACAGAACATTTTCTAGGAAACAACTGCCTGTATGAATCCATCTGATTATATTACCATGTTGAATTTGGAATCCACTTATCCGCGGGTTCAATCTATTGTCTTACTGCAATGGAAAGATGCGTCCACATTAAACGCTATTATAAAATTATTTAACCGGCAGATATTTAATGTCTTAAAATTCAAGGAGGTCGGTATCTTTAATAGTAGGCAATTCCTATAAAGATGATTTTGTATCCCCCCCTACCAAATAAGTACGGTAACTACCGGCCGATCGCCTCGAACGTTTCATCATATAAAAAAAGAGTGGCTTAAATGAGGATATGCCAGAAAATGTGGAATATTAATGACTTTACAGTAAACAACAGAAAGCCTTATTTCTGCAGATTTGTATTTATTATCATGTGTGGGCTTGTTCTGGTATTATTTTGTTCTGTGGCCGAGGCTATTGATACTCTTAAAGGTTTTATTTATGATCCCAATCCTGAACCAGAGTACAAATGGGCATACTGGACATTTGGAATAGCAGTGGTGATACTTCTAATAATCGGTGTATATATCGCCATTTTGTTTGTGTTCAATAGGAGATTACACCATGATATTCAACTCCGCACTTCAGAACTTACACTAATCAACAAGACATTAGTTCAGGAAGCTTCCGAACGCAAAAAGGCTGAGGAGGCTTTGCAGAAGAGTGAAAGTAAATACCGAAGACTTTCACAGGAGTTTCATACCCTGCTGGACGCTATTGATGACCCAATGATTCAGATTTCCCCTGAGTTGAAAATATTATGGGCAAACCGTAGCGCCGCAACCTTCTCTGGAAATGACATCTCCAGACTGCAAGGCAAGTATTGTTATAAATTGTGGTTTAATCGTAACAGTCCCTGTGACAACTGTCCTGCAATAGAAAAATGCTTCCAAACAGGAGAAGCAGGGAGTATTCAATTATCAACCCCTGATGGTAGATTTTGCAGCTTAAAGGCTTTTCCTGTAAAGGATGAAGTAGGCAAGGTGCACAATGTAATAGAGATATACAATGATATAACGAAAGAGATGATTATGCAGGAGGAATCAACGAGAGCCGCACAGATGGCGACATTGGGAGAACTGGCGGCAAGTGTAGCACATGAAATAAACAACCCGGTATATGGTATTACCATGTGTGCCCAATCACTGCTTGCAGAGACTAGAAACGGTAAAATTAAAGATTATGATGTTGTCAAGATGATTGTGAAGGAATCGGACCGTATTGCTAATGTGACGAGGTGCCTTCTCTCCGCTGTCAGAGATTCTGAAGATATCAAGAGTCTTTGTGATATCTACGAAATACTTTCCGACACTCTTTCTATAACCAGAGTAATAATACAAAAAGAAGGTATTAAGTTAAGAACAGATGTACCCAAAGATATGCCCTTAATCCTTGCATACCACCAGCAGATACAACAAGTATTCCTGAATATCCTTAACAATGCAAGATACACCCTGAACAAAAAATATCCTGATACAGACGAAAACAAGATTATTGAGGTCACAGGCCAGGAGATAATGATAGATGACTGCCCGTATAATCAAATCATATTTTATGATAGAGGTATGGGGATAGCTGCTGATAAAATAGACAATGTCCTTAATCCGTTTTTTACTACCAAACCCAGAGGTAAAGGAACCGGTCTGGGCTTGAGTATCAGCAACAAGATTATCAAGGACCATGATGGCAAGATAGAGATAGACAGTGTTGAAGGAGAGTTTACGAAGATCATAATTACTCTTCCGGTGGCAAGATAGAGATATTGGGGTTGTAGTGAGCCGGATTCGCTTAAGGAAATGGATTTTGATAATGTAACGATGGGTTAAATTCGTTTAACCCATCCTACAGTAAACACAATTTCGTATCAGGTAGCAAAAAAAACGGTTCTGCAGGTTGGGTCAAGCGCCTGCCCGGCTTGCCATTCAGGCGGGTAGCGGACCCAACAAAATTAATCTTAATTACCTATATATAATATAACCAAAAATGGATAGACCGAGAATCCTCATAATCGACGACGAAACCACTATCACTTCTATGCTTGAAAGATTTCTTTTGCAGGAAGGATATGATGTTGATACCGCTAATGACATCAAAGAAGCCTATGCCAGGATTGATCATAAGGATTTTGATTTGTTACTTGCTGACATTATCCTCGGCAGTGACACTGGAATCGATCTCTTACGGGAAATTAACAGTAAAAAGTTGAACTGCCCAGTGGTCTTTATCACCGGAAATCCAAATGTTGAAACGGCTTCTGAGGCTGTACGCCTGGGTGCTTACGACTATTTACCGAAACCGGTAGAATATGAAACACTATTACGCACTGTCAAAAGAGCTTTACAACACAAGGCGCTTATTGACGAAAACATTAAATACCGGTCAAACCTTGAGGCGATCTTCAAGAGTATTAACGAGGCAATTATTACAGTAGACAAGGACTTAGTGATACTCGAACTCAATAAGACAGCCGAAGAAATATGTGGATTTCCGGCTAATGTTAAAGGGAAGAAGTGTGAATATCTTCTGGATGGTTGCGGTGAAAAATGCCTTGATGCACTTAAAGAGACAATCAAAACAAAACTGCCTGCAGAAAGAGGCCGTATCGAATGTAGTAAGAAAGGCCGGCCAAAACGTGTTGTCAGTGTAAACACATACCCGCTCTTTGACTACCAGGAGAAATTTAGCGGTTGTGTCATGGTAATGAAGGATGAAACTAGGCTCGTCAACCTGGAGTGTGTTCTGCACGAACGTCAGCAACTACAGAATATCATAGGCAAAAGCGCTGAGATGCAAAAGATTTATTCTTTCATCGAGGATCTGGCCGAGATTCAAACAACCGTCTTGATTACAGGAGAAAACGGTACAGGAAAAGGGTTGGTAGCGGAAGCTATACATTACCACAAAACCATTACTAAAAAGCCTCTTGTCGTGGTAAATTGCACCGCTTTATCTGACAACCTGCTCGAAAGTGAATTGTTTGGACACGTTAAGGGCGCATTTACAGGAGCTGTCAGTGATAGAATCGGCAGATTCCAGAAAGCAGATGGGGGGACTATCTTCCTGGATGAAATAGGAGATATATCAAATACGATGCAACTACGTTTATTAAGAGTGCTACAGGAAATGGAGTTTGAGCGTGTGGGTGATTCAACACCAATAAAAATAAATGTCAGGATCATAGCCGCTACAAATCAGGATCTTCGTAAAAATGTAAGACAGGGAATGTTTCGTGAAGACCTGTATCACAGACTGAGAGTTGTGGAACTGGCTATACCACCGCTGAGGAAGAGACGCGAAGACATTCCACTCCTGGTAGAGCATTTTATAGAAAAGTTCAATAAGAAATTCAATAAGGACATTAAGTCTATATCTATGGATGTTCAAAGGGTATTCATGTGTTACAAATGGCCCGGTAACGTCAGGGAACTCCAAAACACTATAGAACATGCATTCGTGTTGTGCAGTAATGCAGTAATCACTAAAGACTGTCTGCAAACTGATTTTCAAGACTCCATAGTTGATGCTAAATCAATAAAAAAGAGGAAACACTGTGACAAACAGGCAATCGTTCAGGCATTGAAAGAAGCCGGCTGGAACAAGGCAAAGGCGGCGCGGCTACTTGGTATATCTCGCAGGAGTATCTACCTGAAAATAAATGAGTATGACATCATGGAGAATGAAACCAATAGATAATCTATCAATTATACACTTCTGTGCATTTTTCACTTCTGTGCAATTGCACACTATTATTCTCTTTATAAACCTCTAGTTACATCAAGACTCAGATATAAATAAAATTTTTTTCACACCTTGCCTGTGTCCCCATAAAGCTATATTTCACCATAGAATATTAGTATCATTGTATATATTTATCCCGCCATGCCTTGCACCCTTAAGCACCTTGGAAAACTTATAAGCTATTGCGAAACATAGCCTTAGGCACTATAGCCATACCTTTATCCCTTATGTTTCAATGGCAATTTTCTTTTACATCCCAAAGAGTTACTTATTAGCTCACATTAAAAATTCCTCAATATTAAAAGATCTTGATTTTCCAACCGGATGCTGAAAACCCAGTAACATTTTTGAATGGCATTTACTTTGATATATTCCTGTGTATTTATGTCATCGGCTACTATTACTCCTCGGCTCCACCAGCCTGTCTGCCCATAACAGAAAGTGCAGATCAGAAAAATATTGGGAAAGGGAGTGAATTACCATTACTTGGACAAATAATAGCAATGTGAAAGCAGAGTTTGCTTTGAAAGAAAAGAAGATTTTAATTGTTGAAGACGATCCGGACCATTCAGAGTTAATTATTGATGAACTCAATACCGGAGATATTATAAAGGAAATTATCTTAAAGAAAAATGGCCAGGAGGTAATAGATTATTTTCAGGAAGCAGACATTGATAGCAGTTATGGGAAAGGGCCTCAAATTGACTTAATCATACTTGACCTTAATCTGCCTAAGATTCACGGTATAGATGTCCTGAATTCTTTGAAGAATGACCCAAAACATAAGTCAATACCCATAGTAGTTTTCTCAACAAGTTATGATTCTAAAACTATTGCAGAAGTGTATAAAAACGGAGCTAATAGTTTTATAACGAAACCAGCTTCCTTTAAAGAGTTTAAAAAGAATATTGAAAAGTTGAGGAAATATTTATTAAACTAGATTTCATTATACACTTTATGAAATTGGTAAACTAAACATATATTGCACAAAGTGATGAAGGAAAAGAATTAATATATATTTATACAGCTTGGAATTAATGCAAAGCTGTTTAAATTATATTATAAAGACCACGTAAAGATAATTATAAATCTCATTGTGGTGGAATGAGCACTTCTCCCCCCTGCCATTCTGAAGAGTCTTAGCCTGGTGTCATGCATTCTCAGGAGTTAGTATCTGAATAACCGTTATTTAATATAGAGTTAGCCCATGAATGAGCAGAAAATCAATATCCTGCTTGTCGAAGATGATCCTGACCATGCAGAACTGATCCTTGACATATTCGAGAGTGAGGATGTCGAGAGTGACGTTGTCTTAATGAGAGATGGCCAGGAGGTCATAGATTATCTACAGGAAGCAGACATTGATAGCAGTAATGGAAAAAAGCCTCAAATTGACCTGGTCATATTAGACCTTAATTTGCCTAAGATTAATGGTATGGATGTGCTAAGATCTCTAAAGGGAAACCCAAAGTATTCTTCAATACCTGTAGTTATTTTATCAACCAGCTCCGACCAGAGTACCATTTCAAAAGCATACAAAAACGGAGCGAATGGTTATGTAACAAAACCAATGTCTTATGATGAATTCGTAGATAAGACAAAGATGCTGAGGAGGTATTGGTCTGATACTATTTCGCTACCTCTACAATCATAGCTTCACAAAGCTAAACTTAGCTATGCCATATAATTAACCTGTACAGTAAACAACCAGCTATCTGGTGTGACTAAACAAGGCTATGCCGAACAATGAGAGAAAACGTTTACTCGTACGAATGAAAGATTCGTACTTTGCATTTCCGGTTTGACGACAGTCCTCTCTTTCGAGAGGGATCTAATACTGGAATCCCGCCAGGGCGGACGTGGACGCCTCCCGAAAGAGAGGAACATGTCCTTGTTCTTCCTCTCCTGAACTACTTCTGAACAGGCAAGGAAATCAGAAAGTGAAATCTCCTTCAGGCTCAGATGTTT
>JBHHYW010000058.1:0-10743 GCA_046757745.1 Candidatus Scalindua sp. | reverse complement strand
TCATAGTGCTGGGATATCACAACATAGGCTGCCGATGCCTTGAATACCTGATAGGGAAGAAAGAAAACGTAGTCGCTGTTTTTACTCACGAGGACAATACTAATGAGAACTTATTCTTTGATTCGATGGCAGAAGTTGCCATGTCCGGCGATATACCCTGTTATATGCCGGAAAACATTAACAGTTCCGAATGGGTATCTTTAATAAAAGAACTTGCTCCTGACATTATCTTCTCGTTCTACTACAGGAATATGATTTCGAGTGAAATACTCGGTATTCCAAGGCTGGGAGCCGTTAATCTGCATGGATCGCTGCTGCCTGAATACAGGGGCCGTTGTCCCGTTAACTGGGTGCTCGTAAACGGAGAAAAGGAAACGGGGGTAACTCTGCACTACATGGCTGATAAACCGGATGCGGGAGACATTATTGCCCGGGGGAAAATTCCTATACTCTTCACTGATACCGCATACACTCTTCATAAGAAGATGGAGAAAGAAGCAGTGCTTCTTCTCGATAAGACATGGCAACTAATAATGGAGGAAAGAAACGAGAGAATACCTCAGGACTTGTCAGTCGGATCATATTATGGAGGAAGGGGACCGGATGACGGGAAGATAGATTGGAAGCGCAGTAACCTTGAAATCTACAACCTTGTCCGTGCGGTAACCCATCCCTGGCCGGGCGCTTTCTGTACTTTCAGGAAGCAGAAACTGATTATATGGGAGTGTGAACCTGTATCAATGAAAGGGTATTTCGAGCCAGGCAATCTTGTATCGTTTGACCAGCAAGGAATTATTGTAGCGTCAGGAGATGGGGCGGTGTTGATAAAGAGATGTCAGATTGATGATAATGAAGAATTAAACGGGTATGAATTTGCCACAAGGTATTCACTGCTGAATGGCGAGATGTTCACTTAGTATAAGGAGGAAAGAGATGAAAATCCTGATTTTAGGAGTAAATGGCTTTATTGGAAATAAACTTGTAAAGAGAATAATGAAATCAACAGATTGGGAAGTGTTTGGAATGGATCTGTCATGTTCTAAATTGTCGCACTCAATAAATAATCCCAGGTTTCACTTTATAGAAGGTGATATTACGATACACAAGGAGTGGGTGGATTATCACGTAAAGAAGTGTGATGTGGTGCTTCCACTCGTAGCCATAGCGACTCCTGCACATTATATAAAGGAGCCTCTTCATGTCTTTGAGCTTGGTTTTGAAGAAAATCTCCGTATAGTCCGCCTATGTGTAAAATACGGAAAAAGAGTCCTGTTTCCGTCAACTTCAGAAGTTTATGGTATGTGTAGCGAACCTGAATTCTCGGAGGATACAAGTAATTTTGTCCTTGGCCCAATAAAGAAACAGCGATGGATTTACGCATGTGCGAAGCAGCTTCTCGATAGAATTATTTGGGCGTACGGGACTGAAGGGAAGCTTGATTTTACTATTTTCAGGCCATTTAACTGGATAGGACCAAAACTTGACGACATTGATGCAGCGAAAGAAGGCAGTTCAAGGGTGGTTACACAATTCATAATAAATATCGTGATGAATGAACCGATCAGGCTTGTTGATGGCGGGATGCAGAAGAGATGTTTTACTTATATTGAAGATGGGATAGATTGTCTGATAAGAATTATTGAAAATAAGAAGGGGTTGTGTCGTGGTGAGATATTTAATATTGGTAACCCGAATAATGAGTGCAGTATGAGGGGACTCGCCGAAAGGTTGCTTGATTTGTACAAAAACCATCCGGAAGCTGAGTCTTTTGGAATAAGTTCCACTGAGATTATAGAAGTATCATCCAACGAATTTTATGGTGAAGGATACCAGGATATCTCAACCAGAAAGCCATCAATAAAAAAGGCACAGAGTATATTAGGCTGGGAACCCGTGGTGGATCTGGAATCTGCCCTTAAACAGACACTCGATTTCTTTATAGAGGAAAGCAAAGCAACGGGTTTGATATGCAATCAAAAAGCCGTATGATATCCCTTAAAATTGATGTAGATACATATCAGGGGATGGAAAAGGGTGTGCCTGTTTTATTGGAAATTCTCAAGGAGTATGACATAAAGGCAACATTCTTTCTTTCCTTTGGCCCTGATAACTCTGGAAAGGCTATATGGAATATCTTCAGAAAGAAAGGGTTTCTTTCAAAAATGGTGAGGACAGGGGCGCCGCGCATGTATGGTCTGAAGACTATGCTTTATGGCACGTTGCTTCCGGCACCGTTAATTGCGGCCTCTCTTCCCCGGATTGTAAGTTTAATCTACAAGGAGGGGCACGAGGTTGGTGTACATGCCTGGGACCACAGGTTATGGCAGGACAACCTGGGCAGCCTCTCGGAGGGAAGGATCAAGGAAGAGTTTGAAAATTCCTTTGATGCCTTCAGAAGTGCCCTGGGCACAGAACCAAAAGCTACCGCTGCCCCGGCCTGGTTTTGCAATTTAACGAGCCTTAAAATCCAGGATTCACTGAACCTGGAATATTCAAGTGACACAAGAGGCAGATTACCATTTTATCCGCGTATTAACGGTGAGACGCTTAACACACTGCAGATACCGACAAATCAACCTTGTATCGAGGAGTTGATTGGACTTGACCTTATAGATATTAATAACCTGGTAGAATACCAGATTTCATATCTGAGTGAAGATATTCCGAATATAATTACCGCTCACGCTGAAGTAGAGGGAAACATATATAAAAGTGAATTTGATCAATTCCTTAAGAAAACGATTTCCCACGGTTACGAATACACCCCAATGAATATAATTGCAAAGTCATCACATGATGCACCAATAAGGGAGATAAACTACGAGTTTATTCCCGGAAGGAGTGGCCTGGTTGCATGTTCCAACTGATGTAAATAATTCTTCGTGAAATATAAACTATCTCATATTAGTATAGTATTGTCTGTTTCGAGGGAATGCGCATCTACCACAATTTTCATCTCATTAACAAGAATAAATCCTTTTATTTTTCAGAACAGGAAAGAATATCAGCACATTTACATTTCTTAATCTCTCATTCATTTTGCCACAAAATCTTGTCTTAATTTTTACTTTTGTATAAATGATGGATTATGTTAACATACGAGTTTTAGATCAACTCACATCATTATGGAACTTGAGATATCTATAGTAGTCCCCATATTCAATGAGGAAGAAAATATTTCCATGCTTTCGTCTGCCATACAAAGTGCAATGGTAGATGTTGTCGAGCCGTACGAATGCATATTTGTCGATGATGGAAGTACGGATTGTAGCAACAAAGAGATGAGGAAAGTATGTAAAGAGTATAATAATTTCAGAATTGTCAGATTAAGAGAGAATTGCGGACAAACTGCTGCACTTGATGCGGGATTCAAAGCTTCAAGGGGGGAGTATATTGTAATGATGGATGCGGATCTACAAAACGATCCTTTTGATATTCCATTGCTTATTGCTAATGTTAAAGGTTATGACATGGTTTATGGCTGGCGCTTTAAGAGGCAGGATTCGTTTGTAAAAAAAGTGTCAAGCAAAGTCGCAAATTTTGTCAGGAATAAACTGACCGATGAGAATATAAAAGATATTGGTTGCTCTCTAAAGATATTCCGCAGGGATTGTTTAAGGAAGATTAAATTGTATAACGGGATGCATCGTTTTCTTCCCACGTTATTCAAGATGGAGGGATTCTCAGTTAAAGAGGTAAAGGTAAAACATAATCCCAGGATATATGGAAAATCAAAATACAATATTAGAAATAGAATATTCAAGTCTTTTTTAGACCTGCTGGCAGTCAGATGGATGAAAAAACGTAACCTTTATTATGAGGAGAAAGATGAATAGCCTTAATCTTTGGATGTGTTTTGGTTTTGTTGGCCAGCTATTATTTGGGTCCAGGTTTTTTATACAATGGATAGTATCAGAAAGAAAGAAAGAGAGCGTTATACCATTGGCATTCTGGTATCTGAGTATTGGTGGTAGCGCCATTTTACTTTCTTACGCTATCCACAGGAAAGACCCTGTCTTTATTCTTGGCCAATGTACGGGACTATTTATTTATTTTCGGAACCTTGTTTTGATACATAAGAAAAAGAAGGCTGATATTTCTTAGAATTTTCTAACAGTTTACCAAATAGATGATGGTTCTAATTCTGTACATGGAGAAGTATTGACAATAAAACATTGGCAACCAGAGAGACGTATTATTGTTATATCTCTGTGCGTAATTCTTACGGTCTGGCTGAGTCTTTTTCTTGTAAGGCTGACAGCTCCTTTTAATCTTTTGGAACATTATCAGGACCGTTCTGCGGCTTACATACTTGATGCAGCGGTTAATGGCAACTGGATCATACAGAGGGATGACAGGGGAGATGTTTGCCGCAAACCTCCATTGTATACCTGGATGGGGGCGCTATTGACACGGGCCTTTGGAAGGATCAGTTATTTTACCATTTCCTTTCCCAGCGCCTTGGGAGTTCTAGGCTGCAGTATACTAATTTGGCGCTTCGGTAGCCGCTATTTTGGAGTATCTGCAGCATTCCTGGCTGCCTTGATGTATATAGTCTCGCCATACGGGGCAAAGATGATCTGTCTCGCCAAAACAGACAGTCTGTTCGCATTTACGGTTTCAATGTCAGCGTTTCTTTGCTTTTCAGCATGGATACGGGGCAGGGGATGGACATGGTTCTGGCTTGCGGCGGCAGCCACTCTTACTAAAACCCCGCTTGGCGTCATCCTGGCAGCTTCAGGTCTACTTGCGTATGTTTGGGAAAGAAAAGAGCTTTCTCGTCCAGGTTTGCGAGGAAGCCATTGGCTGGGAGTTGCACTTTTTTTAGTACTTACATTGGGATGGTTTGTTCTGACTTATTGGCAGGTAGGTAGGCCATTGATTGACAGGATGATAAATCAAGACCTGGTATACCATGCATTGTGGTTCAATCACGAGGGGATCCCCTGCCGGAAATTTTATAAGCCGTTACTATATTTTCTCTCTCGGTTTGCGCCCTGGAGTATACTTGCGTGTATGGGATTCTGGCGTGTCTGGAAGCATCCGGCAATCAATCCGAACGAGCGAATGTTCGAACGGTTTTTACTATGCTATTTCATGTTCAGCCTTGCTGCATTTTCGTATGCCCCACATCAGCGTGCCGACTTGCTGTCGCCACTTATCCCAGCTGCTGCGTTGCTGGCGGGGCGAGAACTTTCCTATTGCGCTAATATCGTCTTGACACGGCATCTTCTCAGGTGGGTGGCGCTGATCTGGCTTGTAGCGCCGCCAATATGGTGGGTATATTACAACATGGTTTATAGTCAAAAGGAGGCTGTAATTCAAACCATGGGTGTCCAAGAAGTGACGCAAAAGTTCAAAGCCCGTTTTGGAAAAAATTTTCCTCTACTTTACGCCAACGCTCCCATTGGATTACAGTTTTATTTTAATACAAATCGGCCACGGATATCGTTGCGGGAAGCGGCTGAACGTTTATCCGGCAAAGAATCAGTTATGGTGGCTGTACAGGATATAGCCGGATTGAAGGTTTATTTATCTCCTGGTATCAAAATTTATGAAGCTATTCGCTGGCCGAAAACCGGGTAGGCATTTGTTTCCATTGTGGGAAATCGTGAAAATTCAACAGATGATAAGAAATACAAGAGTAAGTCTGATTAATCAGATAATAATTGTCAATGTCTTAAATCTGCTTGTATATTTTATATAAGTTATGTAAATTACCGGTTTTTAGAGAAGTTGAGCGTACAAATTATTCACTTGCAGAATTGGTTGATTATTAAGAATTTCTGTATGGTTATTGAAGAATTGTGGCTCTCTTATTTTGTGGTAGAGGCGATTGTATACTGATATTTTCAAGCAGAACTCTCCGTTTAGTAATGTTTGGTGACTAATGGAGTGAAACTAAAGTGAGGCTGTGTAAACTGATGGACAAGAATGGCACATTACCGAAATATTACCTTTATATACCACTGCTAATTGCGGCATTTCTCTACCTGTTTGGTATTATGCGTACGGACCTTTGGACACCTGACGAACCTAGATATGCAGAGGTGGCACGCGAGATGGTCGAAAGCGGAAACTATATCCAGCCACATCTTAACGGAAAGCCTTATACAGAGAAGCCGCCGCTGTTTTTCTGGACAGTTGTAGCAGGTGCGAAGGTGTTTGGCGGCGTCAATCAGCTTGCCGTACGGTTGCCATCAATCTTGAGTGCGCTGGGCATACTTGCTTTGCTAATAGCTTTTGTCAGTGAAAATTTTGACAGAAAAAAGGCATTTCTTGCCGCAATCATTTTGTGCGTATCGCCTGAATTTTTCTGGTTGGCGAGATCCGGCCACATAGACATGCTTCTCACGTTTTTGATAACCGCCTCGCTGACAAGTTTCTATAAATGGTACGATCGAGGCAGATATGGCTATCTGATACTATTTTATTTATGTCTTTCCCTCGCCACCTTTGCAAAGGGTCCGGTTGGTATGCTCCTGCCTGTAATGGTAGTAGTGTCTTTCCTGTCGTTTCGAAAAGAGTGGGGTAGAATTAAGAAAATGCACTTCTATATAGGGTTGCCAATGGCATTGATTGTTGTGCTTGCCTGGTACATTCCTGCCATGCGGCAATCATCAGGCTATGAGATGGAACATATAGTGCAACGCCAGATTATCGGGAGGATTTTTCATCCTACCAGCCATGGCGTGAGCATGTTGTACTGGCCATTTTATCAATTTAAATCCCTATCTTTTGGAATGGCGCCATGGTCATTCTTGCTGCCATGGGGTGTTGTTTATGCGTATCGGTCGCGTCGCCGGGAAGCTCCATTATTCTTCCTGTTCTGCTGGGCAGGTGTTATATTCGCTTTTTTTACACTTATTGCATCTAAACGCGAGGTGTATATTCTGCCGATGTATCCTGCCGGTGCAGCCCTGATCGCCTTGTGGATCTATCGGCCTGTTCAATCGTTTAATCTGAAACCTGTTCGAGTTATGTTAGCATCCTTTGGTGTGATTCTGATGTCTGCATTTGTTGTGGCAGCAATCAACTTGAAGCAGTCGCATCCTGGAAAACCGCTTTACTCATTAGATGTTGGTTCTGTAGCAATTTTTGTTGGAGCAGGCGCTTTTGCTGTTGCAGTGGCAATCTTCGGAAGAAAACTAAAATATATTGTTGTGGCAACTATTGGGGTCTCGCTTATTGCTTTGACAGTGATAATAGTAAGCGTTTTACCATTAATAAATGAATACAAATCACCACTGAAAATCTGCAATATATACAATCACAACAAAGATACCAACTCCGAAATTGCAATGCTGAGAGGCACAAGGGCAGAATACGTTTTCTATACAAAATCGATTATAAAGCCCGTAGAAAGCGAGGAAGAACTCAAGGAATTTTTTAACAGTAGTAGAAAGATGTTTTGTTTTGTCAGGGAAAGGGATTACAAAAGGGGCCTGGCTAATCCTGACTTCCCCCTGTATGTAAAGGCAAGAATGCGTGTCAGTTCTCGTATCATGATGCTACTGTGTAATCAAGACATTTCACCGAAGAAGTGACCAGTCTTTCTTTCTCCGATCAGCCATAAGCAAAAACGACATACGGGCATTTCATTATGCATTATGTCGATTATAACGTTTCACTGCGCAACACATTATTTGAAGAAAACAAAAAACTCATTACACTAAACTCGTGAATTTAGCTTCTAGTTTTCTACAGGGTATTTCATGGCACACCCATCTCCACTTCAATTCTCACATTAATGCCTTATAAGATTATGGTATTAGACCAGTAGAACACTGTTTTTCCTTGATTTACATATCTCTTAAAGTTATCCTTAATTTGAATTTAAGCCTATGTATAGTACCAACATATAAACATAATCAGTTTTAATGCTTATGGAATATGCAAGATAATACAATGTCAATAAAGACTGTAAAGAACGGAGCACAGTGGACTGTAAGGAAAGGGTACGAAAGCATCATGGATAAGATAGATCTTGATGATTTCCGTTCCGGCACAAATGGAAAGCAATATAACTTAATAAAGGAAAACAGGGTACGGTCCGTAATCTCAATGCCGGTAACTGACATAAGTGAAAATGGAATATACATTAAATATTTCAAGAGAGGCAGCTATAGTGATTACGTCAAATATCTGTTTGTGCCAACCAGGACCAGAACAGAGTGGGAGGTGGGAAACGCACTGTTAAGTCAGCATATCAATACCGCCCTGCCGCTTGCAATAGCAAAAAAAAGGACTTACAGCCTGTTGGTTACAGAGGCTGTTACAAACAGTGAAGAGTTTATGGGATTCTGCCAGACTAATTATAAAGGTACATTGTCAGGAGAAAAAGAGGCCGGGAGGAAAAAGCTGCTGGACAAGCTGGCAGGCTTTATAAGGGATATTCATGAAAGGGGATTCTTTCACTGCGACCTTCATGCAGGAAACATATTGATCAAGTTCAAAGATAATTCACCACATTCAGCCCATGATTATGACCTTTACCTAATGGACCTTCACAGCGTGAAGATTCTTAAGAGCATGTCCTATCGTAAGAGACGGTACAACCTCGCACAGGTTTTCAACTCATTATCATCCATACTGACAAAGACTGATAAAATGGATTTTCTTATATCGTATGGGATTGGTGTTCTTAGTAGCACTACTGATGTAAACGAACTTCTCAGACAAATAGAATCTCAGTCCTCAAGAATAAGGAATATTCATTACAGAAGCAGGCGGAAAAGATGTCTGAAGGAAAGCAGTGTCTTTTCAAGAAAAAGGTCTACCGGTATGAAAATATTCTTCCGGAAAGGTTATGATACAGACCGCTTTGCAGGGCTGATTGAGAAACATCATAATACATTGGTAACTGGTGATAAAGCCATAATCATGAAACGAGACTCAAAGACTGCTTTAACCAGATTCCCTCTTGAAAATGAGAAGATTAAGAGTGTTGTAGTAAAACAATATAAGGTGAGTTGTGGAATATGCCTTATAAAAAATATCTTCCGTAATTCTGCAGGAAAAAAGGCATGGATTGC
The DNA here is from genome assembly GCA_046757745.1 of Candidatus Scalindua sp. GTDB lineage: Bacteria > Planctomycetota > Brocadiia > Brocadiales > Scalinduaceae > Scalindua. Next base: position 1,708 of record JBHHYW010000058.1, on the reverse strand, counting down.
CGGTAATGGCTTATTGGCATACGGCTTTAACACACCAATGCCACTGGCCTTAATAGAGAAGAAGATATCAGGAATTACTACAGACAGTTATGTAATAATGGAAGAAGTCAAAGATAGTCTGGAAATGGACAGATACATATTGAAGAATTTCGATAATAGATTAGAAACTGATCAATGTGAAGAAAAAAACCACCACACAGCTCCTCCTTCGCAAGGAGGGGATAAAAAACCCTCATTGAATAGTGTTCAGTCACATAAACCTTCACTTATAGATCTTAAAAAGAAAAGGGTATTTATAAATAATTTCGCAAAGACTTTGGGAGGGATGCACAACCATAATATCTTCCATCATGACTTGAAGACATGTAATATTATGGTGAAAGAGAAAGATAAATCGTTTGACTTCACATTTCTGGATTTTGATAAGGTTTCATTTAATGGAGAGATAACTGTAAGAAAAAGAGTGAAAAACCTGACACAGATAAATCTGTCCACACCGAGATTGTTTACATTAACGGATAGATTAAGATTCCTGAAAGAATACCTGAAGCAATGCAGCATAATAAATGAAAAGAAGAACATATTCAGAGAAATAATAAACCTCAGCAAGACAGAAAAAATACTCTATGTCTCATCCAATGGAGATGTAACAGAAGATTGGTAGATATATCCTTCATAATCGTAAACTGGAATACCCGTGATATCCTTATAGATTGTCTGAATTCTATTTATAAGACCGTTACGGATATTGACTCAGAAATTTATGTAGTTGATAATAATTCAACAGACGGGAGCCGGGAAGCAGTAAAAAATGGTTTTCCTGATGTAAAACTGATTGAGAACGAGACAAATACCGGTTTCGCTCATGCAAACAATCAGGCCCTGAGCATAATGCAGGGAAGATTTGCCGTGCTTCTCAACTCAGATGCTGTCCTGCAGGAAGGCGCAATAAAGACCCTGCTAAACTTCATGAGCAATACTCCCGAAGCTGGGATTGCTGGCGTCCAACTCTTGAATGACGATGGTTCAAGGCAGAATTCAATAGATAACTTTCCTTCCCTGGAAACAGAAATACTTAACAAAAGCATCCTTCGCCTGATTTCCCCTGATAAATATCCAAACAAAGCCAGAGATTATAATGCTCCAATCGAGGTGGACTCAGTGATAGGGGCGTGCATGATGGTCAGGAAAGAGGCGATTGATGATGTGGGTTCTCTTGACGAAGATTACTTTATCTTTCTTGAAGAAACTGACTGGTGTTTCAGGATGCACAAAAAAGGATGGAAGGTCTATCATGTGCCGGATGCCAGAGTCTTTCATCTTTCAGGTCACAGTAAGAAGAGGGCCTCCGGAGAGGCTCAAATCGAATATTACAAATCTCTTTACAAATTTTTCAGAAAAAACAGAGGTACTGTTTCATACCTTACCATTCGTGTTCTTAAGCCGTGCAAGATATTCATTAATCTTTTACCGAATGTTCTGGGCAATCTGATAACTCTATTTCAAAGTGAAAAACTCAGAAGCAGATTACTAAAATACTATAAACTATTGATGTGGCACTTACTTCTATGCCCGGATAGTATGGGCATTCGGAAGAAATAATCCTATTATTCCGCATAAAATCTGCCACTGGCAGGAGATTCAGGAAGGAAATCATGGGCGATTAGCTCAGTTGGCTAGAGCACTTGCTCGACAAGCAAGGGGTCAC
>JBHHYW010000057.1:0-10749 GCA_046757745.1 Candidatus Scalindua sp. | reverse complement strand
GAGTTTGTTCCTGGATGCTTGTGACGGCCTGAAATATTCCTATTATAAGACCTATCACTAACGCTGTCCCAATAAGCGGCGCAATTAAGACTAATGTAAGCGTTACTGTTTCTCTTCCAAGATTAGTTACTATATCATATCCCATATTCGCTCATAGCGCAGCATAGCTGCACTCCCCTTTAGATTTCGGATTTTATTCCGCATTCCGCAATCAGTATTCTACAATCTAACCCAATCCCTCATTCTTATCTAATACTTGAGACTAACGATTGAATAACCAGATGCCAGCCATCCACCAACACAAACAAAACAACTTTAAACGGAACGGATATCATCATTGGAGGAAGCATAAACATACCCATTGAAGTTAGCACACTTGCAACAACCATATCTATTACTACAAAGGGCAGATAAACTACAAAACCCATTTGAAAGGCAGTCTTTAACTCGCTCAGGACAAATGCCGGTAATAGAATGTTTGCGGGAACGTCATCCAGTGAATCCGGTCTCTCAATCTTCGCAATATTATAAAACAGCGCTATATCCTTCTCTCTTGTCTGCCTGGCCATAAACGTTTTTAGTGTACCCAGGCCCCGATCAAATGCCTCTCCCTGAGCAATTTCTTCATCCATATATGGCTGAATAGCCCCCTCGTTGATTTGGTTAAACACTGGAGCCATTACAAAAAAAGTTATTAAGAGAGCAAGTCCTATCAGTATTTGATTCGGCGGCATTTGCTGGAAAGACAGGGCCTTCCTTGCAAATGAAAGCACAATAATAATTCTCGTAAACGAAGTCATAACCATCAATAAACCCGGTAGGAGTGTAAATGAGGTCATTATCAGGAGAATTTTAATAGTACCTGCAACCTGCTTGGGTTCACTGAGGTTTCCAATATTTATATTCATATTCAAGGCGTCTTTAGCTGCCTCAGATGCTTTAGCTGCTTCACCAGCCTCTACCACTTGTGTAAAGAGTAAAGCCGCTCCAAAAGATAACAGGAGTACTATTATTCCGGATAAATATTTCATCTCTGCTTCCGTTCCGAAATTGATTTCTTAACTAAATCCATAAATTCCTTTTTGTTAGCCGGCTCACTACCTCCAGCAATATCCCCGTTTGCAATCTCAGTTATCAATTCAATTCTATCGTTTGTCAAACCAAGCAATAAGTGCTTTCCGGGTACTTTAACCAGAGAAACTGATTTTTTCATACCCATTGGTGCGTGATCAACTACCTGTATCAATCTTCTATTCCCTCTGATATTTGCCCTTACACCATACTTCTTCTTCAATACATATGCTGTTGCAATTATAAGTGCAATTACTACGAGCAGTGTACTGATGACTCTTGTATATTCTTTATACCCTTCAAAGAACGAACCTTTAACTGAATCTCCATTCATTATCCCGGTTTCCTTGGCACCTGCATAAACATCCCAATGCTGTAACTCAGATGTCATCACAAAACACATTATGACAAGAGCAAATATTAAGATAGATCTAAGATACGTGGCTTTTAATATAGTTTTCGGCATATTACAAATTATTTTCTTAAGAATTTTGACAACAAAAGTATATTTTATAAAACTGAAATTATGTAATCGCAAATGATATACCATTGAATTTTTTTATATTTGAGGCACAGTACATCTTCATATCATATTGACACATCACAGCTTATACTCTGCATGTACGAATGGTGTAAACCGTCCAATTTGAAATGTTATTTGTGGGATATTGTGGCAGTTTTCTGCGTAGTCTTTTTAAACTAACCGTAGTTTTCTTCGACAGATAAATTTTCAGATTGCAGAATTCGGATTGCAGATTGCGAATTTTTGCAATGCATTGATGTTATGCAAGTTCACGGAACTATGCTGCTTGACATGAAAGCTTATTGTGAGAGATTTGTATGGAGTGGTAGCGCGGGGAGCAAGTAGTCATCTTTGGATTTTAATATAGACATGAATTTCACGCATTAAACACTAATGGTTTCTCGCCTGCCCGCTCGGCTATCTCAACGTGTGAGACCTTGTTGATCGGTCTTAGCCAGGGTTAATTCGTGAAATTTGTATCTCTCTTCACGGTTTATGATTGTGGGTAAAGACCACGAGTACAGAAATCATATAGGTTCACCTCTTTCATTCCGCAATCCGAAATCCGCATTCCGAATTTAATTCAATCAGGCCATACTCTTAATTCTATCCTGAGGGTTTGCAATCTTCGTTATCTTTACACCAAAATTCTCGTCAACTACTACTACCTCTCCGTAAGCAATGATTTTACCGCGGACTGCTATTTTAACCGGTTCCCCGGCTAAACTGTCCAACTCGATAATTGCACCCGGCGTTAATGATAAAACATCGCGCATTAACATCTCTGTCTTTCCAAGTTCTACAAGTACTGGAATACTAACATCCATCAGCATTTCTATATTATTCGCATTTCCATCTCCGGCACCGTTTTTTACTGGTTCCAGAGGAGAGAACTCAACAGATTTTATGGTTTCTTCTTTATCTGTAACTTGAGTAGATACGTTTTGATCTTCAGTTGCCTTGTCTTCCATATAATCCCCCTTCGTAAATTATATTTTATTAAATCCTTTGTTCATTATTAGACATTCTAAACAAACTCATCGCCTACTAATGAAGTAATTTGAATAGCTTTCTTTGAACAAAATAACCCCAGCTTCCCGGAAAATTTGTTTTTTCCCTCCACAGATACTTTTAGATGATTTGTAATTTTGTTGTCCAGTTTTAACACATCGCCCTCTTTAAGATTTAGCACATCACTCACAGTAATATTGGTTTCATCTAAAACACCAGCTACAATAACTTTCGTACTGCCTACTAACTTTCTAAGCGCCTCGACGCTCTCCTTATCCTCTCCATCTGATTCTCCAGTTTTATCAACACTAAAAAAGTTCTCTAATGTTTCATCCAGACTAGAGACCGGTAAGCAGATCTTCAGTTCACCAAAGCTGTATTCTAGATTAAAAGTAAAGGAGAGTAACAGCACAACCTCGGTATCAGAAACAATGTTAAGATACCTGGGTTCCATTGCTGTATCAGAAACAACCCATTCCATCGTAACATATGGTTTCCACGAATCACCTAGTCTACCTATTATGATTGCCATAATTTCGCCAAGAATTGTAACTTCTGTATCTGTCAGCTTTCTGATTTCATGCTGTGATCTGCCTACACCTCCAAATGCCTTCTCTACAATAGACAGACACAAACCCATATCCACTGCGACGCATCCGAAACCTTGTAACGGCGTCAACCTGACTGTGTTAAAGAACATTAATTCAGGGCATGTACTTTTAAATATTTCAAAACTTAATTCATCTATCGAATTTAAGCTGACCTTTACAGTGGATCTCAAAAAATTAGAGATTTCCCTGCTAATCTGATAGGCAGTAGTCTCAAACAACTTATACAACATACGTTTCTTCTCTCTCGAGATTGTGTTTGGCCTCTTAAAGTCATAATACTTTATCCTGCCATCGTCATCCTCAATTATGTCAATATGCTCTGTCGCATCTTGCCCTTCATGAAATGATTCCAGTAATTGTTCAACTTCTTCACTGCTGAGAATTGCGTTTTCAGTACTTTCCATGATTACTGTACAATAAAATCAGAAAAATAAACTTGTCTGATTGCATTATCAGACCCTAAAAGCTCGTTCAGAATGTCTTTTATTTCTGATCTCAGCTTAACCTGACTATCCGGAGATCCTATTGCTTTTGCATCCTTCGTTGAAAGATAAGAAACAAGCTTATCTCTAAAGATTATTTTATTATCTTTAATCGCCTTTTCAGTCTCACTGTTGTCCACCTCCAGGCTGACAATAACCCTTAAGTATCTCCTGCTATCAACACCCCCAAGATTTACGACAATACTGTCCATTGGCACTACAATATTACCCAGAAGGCTATTGCTCTTTACGACATCACCAGTATCACTCTTTTTCTTTTTTTTCTTCTCTTTCACCTTCTTTTTACTCTTACTTTTCGCCTTTTTGGCTTCTTCCTTCTTCTCTATTTCTACCTCTATTTTTTTACCTGTATCATCAGCAGCCATTACATCGACAGTAGAAGCATCAGCTACGTTTATTACCTCGTATGTGTCCTTAGAGGAATAAATCCTTGTAACAAACATAAAAGCACACCCTACTGCAATTAAGGCAACAACAGCCATAACCATCGTATTCTTCAGGTCAATACCAACTTTTGCATTTTTTTTCTTTTCAGTTTCGGCATCTTCAGGTTCTTCAGGGACTTTCTCTTTAACTTCATCAACTGCATCTTCAGCGCCCTTATCTTCCTTTACTTCTTTTTTGTTTTTTTTCTTCTTAAAAAAAATAGCAAACCTCCTTAATTATAAAAGATTGTTATGTTTATCCTGTTGTTTGCCCTGGTGTTAAAAGATGACTCCTCTCCCAGTAACGGCTGATATTCTCCATATCCAACCGCCGTCAATCTTTTATAATCAATGTTACCGGCACTATTAAAATACTTTGTTACGGCAGAGGCATATTCTGCCGATAGTTGCCAGCTTGTTGGATATCTATCGGATGGAACGAAATCTTCACCTGTATAACCTCCAACCATAATTTGACAATCTCTATTTTTTATCACATTTATTAAGTTATTGAGATACTGCTTACTTTCTGGTGATATATCAAACTCTTCATTAATAAAGTTTATTTCTGTAGGAAATTCTACCTTGTGCCCGGTTTGTATGTACTCAATATCTGAATTCTTGTCAATCGTGTTGACAAATGCATTCTTCTCCGTTGGCTCTTTCATTTTGTTTTTACCATTATAGCTTTCCAGCTTGAGACTCAGGTTAAAAATTGAATCAGTGCTGCCAAGCAAAACCTTACTTACGCCATAATTATCCAATGCCTCCTTAAAGGATTTAATTGCCTCATCCGTCTCTTTTTCTTTGGGCTTTCCTGCATAACTAGATAACATGATAAAAAACGCCAGCAGGATAGTCATAAGTGATGCGAAGGCAACCATATCGACGAAAGATTCATCCTCTGGTGGTCTTTTACGCTTCTTCCTGGCAGCTGCAATTGCCATCTTAATTAAGTCCTCCCTGCATATCTATCAAGCTGTTTTATATTCGTTATACATCTTTTGGTATTTCCTCTATGATGATCTCCACTCTTCTATTCTTTGCACGGTTATGTTCATTAATATTCGGACGCAAAGGTCTGTACCTGCCAAATCCCGCCACCCCGAAGCGGGCAGTAGCAAGCATCTCTTCCTCAATAACATAGTCGCAGACTCTGGAAGCCCTGGCAATAGACAATCTGTTGCCGGCATCATTATCGTCAATATATCTGTCATCGGTATGGCCATCAATTCTTACTTTGTTTGGAATGAGACTTAATAACTCGGCTATCTTGTCCAACAAATATATATTTTCTACCTTCAGAGTTGTTTCGCCAGGATCAAAGAGAATGTCTGCACTTATCCTGATCGTGAATCCCTCTCTGGTCTTCTTTAAGTCTATCACGTTAAAGAGCTTATTCTCTGTCATAAATACAACCAAATCTTCTCTTACTAAGTCCAGATCACTTATGGGAGGAGGGAAATCATCTGCTTCAAGTAACATCCTGGATTGACTCTTGATTTTTTCTTGAAATATTCCGGAAGCCTTAAGGTCAGCAGATATAAGATTATCGCCAGTTCCTTTTGCGTCATCCCTTGTTTCAGTAATTTCCGTTGAGCTTGAACTCATTGCAATTATTAACACAAAGAATGTCATCAGCAGGGTAATCATATCGCCATAAGCCAACGCCCACTCATTAGGATCCCCTTTTTTCTCTTCTTCCATATTATGCCGCCCCCGCATTTCTTATTTGTTCTTTTAAGACATCAATCTTCTTTTCCTGCCTTTGAGCCGGGGAAAGGAAGCCCTTCAGCTTCTCTTCTACTATACTTGGATTGTCACCGGATTGTATTGCCACTACCCCCTCTACAATCAGCTCTTTCAGTAGAGTTTCCTCCTTTGACCTTATATCAAGCTTACCGCTCATTGGCAAAAAGATCAAATTTGCCAGTAAAACTCCATAAAATGTGGTTATAAGTGCCGTCGCCATACCCACACCAATCTTTGATGGATCATCCAGTTCACGAAGCATCAACACCAATCCTATCAATGTGCCCATCATGCCAAAGGCAGGAGCAACAGTTCCCATAGATTCAAGCACACCCTTACCTATAGAGTGCCTGCCTCGCACATTATCAATCTCTTTTTCAAGTATAGCACGAAGGCCGTCTGCATCAGTCCCATCAACAAGCAACTGTATAGATTTTGAAAGAAAGGCATCTTTTATGTCAACTACCTTACTCTCCAACGCCAGCAATCCTTCTCGCCTGGCAAGCTTGGCATATTCTATCAACCTCTGCATCTCAGATTGAGGTGTAGACAATTTAACGAATATTGTTTTCATTATTAAACCCACTAATCCTATAACTCTTTGTAAAGGATATCTGACAAGTGTAGCGCAAAATGTTCCGCCAACTACGATCATCATCGATGGTATATTAATAAATGCTACTATTCCGGACGCGCCCCCTCCAATGATAACCGATATTATCAGTAGAACAAAACCAATTAACAAACCTGCCGGAGTTGCAATATCCATAATTAAGCTCCTTCTATCTTTTCATCCCTTTCCTGAAATTCACTTTTCAGAATTTTTCTGATTTCATCCGTCAACCTTGAGGCTTCATTTGTTCCCACCACTTCCAATATCTTTGCTAACTTCTTCTTGTCCATTTTCGAGAGGATACTGGCGGCTGTTTCATTATCAAGTTTCTTTATAATTGATACTGCTTTTTCCGTATCCATTTTCTGATAAATTGCCGCAAGCCTCTTTATGTTTCTCCCCTTAAGCGATTCACCTGAAGTCGAATTCACCACTTGCAGATTCTTCATTTGTTCACAAATTGTAGCGGCGCCGGAAGAGTTAAACTCGGAGAGAATTTTTGCAGATTTTTTAGTTGGCATACCGGATAAAACCTTTGCACTTGTATCATGTTTTAGTTTGCTCAAGACATCTGCCGCCTTTAATGCCTCCATTGAAGCATAAATATCTGCCAGGCGTTTCAGGTTCTTACGCTCACTTTCACTAAAAACAACAAGATCGCTATCAAGATCAATCCTCTCCGCACTTATAAACGTCAACGCCTCATCCAGTTCTTTTCTCATAGTTGCTATCTCGCCCTTACGACCTTCTACGTCTGTTTCAAAGGCTTCTATTTCCTTTTCCTTTTTATCAAGCAGTGCAACCTTCTTCTCATACAAATCTATTCTTCGACGAAGTTCCTTCTGGTATTTCCGGATCTCATTAGGTGCGAATTTCCTTATCATCCTGACAGCTTCTTTCTTCTCTTCTTTCTCTTTTTCCTCATTAACCGCTTTCCCACTTCCTTCTTTGTGACTGTATTTTTCCCTTGTCTCTAACAACTTAGCGGAATAATATTTTTTCAACTTCTCTTCGATTCCCTTCTTTAAGACTATCATTGCTACAGATGATACAGAGAAAAAGACGATGAAGAATAAAATATAAGGAAAATATTTTTTTATATCTAATTTGATTTTAATCATTTTTGGCCGCCAATTTATTAGTAAATTTTGTCATGGCAATGTCGTCCATTTCTTTGTTAGACAATGATACCAGATAATCTTTATACTCTTCTTCCCGCCTGTCCCTGAGTTTTTCTAATGCCTTTCTCTTTTTTACTATCTTTGCCAATTCTTCCTGAACAATTCTAAATTCCTTTGTCATTTCGTGCAACTTGATGTTACCGGAATTAACTTCACTGCCAAGTCTCAGGAAATATTCTTCATACGACCTTAGTTCAACAGGGGCAATGTCATTTTGTTTCTTTGAACTCAGATCGTTCTGGCTTATTATCTTTTGATTCTTCAGGTTTCTTAATTTATCCTCTTCCTTCAGGAGCTTATCCTGTATAGCCCTCAATCTCTCTATACATTCATCCTCATAAACAAGCTCTTTATTGAGCAGCGGCTGCAGTTTAAAATGGAATTTATACACTTAAATATTTGTTCAAAATTAAGGTGAATTCACTTCGTTTAATCCACCTTACATTAATTAATGTACGCAGCTATGTTCTTTGCTCACCTAAGCCCCCACAGCAACCTTGTCCTGTTGGACTTTTCCGCTATAATCCTTCATCATCTCCTCTAATTTACCTATATCCTCTTCATAGTTACTCTGTTCATCAACACCTTGCCTGAGAAACTCTGTAACCTTATCATACATACTTATCGCAAAGTCAATATTGTGATTCTTTCCTTCTACGTAAGCGCCGACATTTATCATATCCTCTGCTTCCTTGTAAACCGCATAAGTAGTTCTCAGCCTTTGGGCTGCCTGCATATGCCCTGGCGAAACAATATCAACCATACATCTGCTTACACTGTTAAGGATATCTATTGCCGGATAGTGATTCTGAGCCGCAATCTTTCTGGAAAGAATAATATGGCCGTCCAAAATTCCTCTCACTGTATCTGAAACTGGTTCGTTAAGATCATCACCCTCAACCAATACGGTATACATTGCAGTAATACTGCCTTCAGGTGTTATACCGGTTCTCTCTAACAACTTTGGCAGCACGGAGAAGACTGACGGCGTATACCCCCTGGTAGCCGGAGGTTCTCCTATGGCAAGCCCCAGCTCACGCTGTGCATTGGCAAGCCTTGTAATGGAATCTACTAATAACATTACATTCAAACCCTTATCTCTTAAATATTCAGCTATTGTAGTCGCAACAAACGCCCCCTTCAACCTCACTACAACAGGCTTATCAGAAGTTACCACTACCACAACAGATTTCTTTAAACCTTCTTCTCCCAGGTTAAGCTCGATAAATTCACGAACCTCTCTTCCACGCTCTCCTATCAATGCAATAACATTAACATCTGCAGTAGAATATCTCGCAATCTCACCCAGGAGAGTACTCTTTCCGACTCCACTACCTGCAAATATTCCCATTCTCTGGCCTTTGCCGCATGTAAGGATGCTGTCAATTGCCCTGATACCCGTACTAACAGGGTCAGTTATCAGAGGCCTGTTCAGCGGTTCCGGCGCCTCACTATGTAAGGGCCTGATTTCATCATAATCAACCGGTCCTTTGTAATCTATAGGATTGCCCAATCCGTCAAGTATTCTACCTTTCAAAGACATGCCAAGTTTAATATTAAACGGCTTACCGGTTGCAATTACTTCACTCTTTGGACTAATTCCATGCATATCAGCAATTGGCATTAATAACGTTTTCTTATCTTTAAAGCCAACTACCTCTGCTAAAACAGGTTTATCCTCAGATTGTGTAGTCAACCTGCACAATTCTCCAACATGTACCTCAGGCCCTAAAGATTCTATCAGCATACTTGTAGCCCTTGAAACTGTTCCTATCAAATTCGCGGTGTTTGTGTTTGAAAGTCTCTTATGATACTTCTCAAACATTTCTTCTACTCTTGACATTCCATGCCTTCCGTTTCTGAATTGTGTTCTCCAAATGCTGATGCAATTTCTCCCCAGCGCGTTTCCACCCTCGCATCAACACCACCACAATCTGTAACAACCCTGCAACCTCCTCTTGAGATGTCAGCATCACTGATCATTTCACACTCCTCACCATCGACTGTCAATCCGGCAATCTTCATTGCCTTTAACTTTTCAACATCTTCCGGATTTACATAAACACTCAATATTTTGTTTTCCTTCACTTTATTAAGTGCATCCCTGACAATACTCTCAATGATTTTACTGCTATTTCGAGAGATTTCTTCATAAACAGCCTTCTTTGCAGTGGCAAGAATGAGTTTGATAATTTCCTTCTCACATTTATCCCAGATATCATCCCGTTCATGTTTTAAATCCTCAATTGCCTTCTGCAAACTCTGACATAGAAGCTTAACATTTTCCTGATTATCCTTTAATGCGTCATCCCTGCCCTTTTGATACGATTCTTTACTAACATTCTCTATTAACTTCTTCTTTTCTTCCTCTTCAGACGGTGAAAAATTAGATTCCAGAACAAATGATTGTCTGATAACAGGCAATTTATAGATATTCTTCTTCCTCATACCAATGGCCCTAAGTCTTGACTCTTTGTTCTTACCGTCTCACCTTGTGCCTCCATTTTACTTAAAGCATCAACTATTACTTTCTGTGCGGCTTCTACCTCCGCCAGCGGTTTCGGGCCTAAAATCTGTTGTTCCTCTTTGACCATAGCGCCCATACGTTGCGACATATTCTTAAATATTTTTTCAGTTACTTCCTTACTGGCAGTCTTTAAGCTCAAGGCAATAGTTGCGGTCTCAGTCTCAGACAACATCTGCCTCAATGCCTTATCTTCCACTATCGCAAGATCCTCGAAAACAAACATTAGTGTTTTTATTTCTTGTGCAATATCAGGATTTTCCTCCTTTATACGCTGCATAATTGTTTTTTCCGTCACAGAATCGCTTCGATTAAGTATTTCTGCAATAGCCCTGTATTTTCTTTCGTTTGGAGTGTCTAGCCTGTCTCCCAACGAGACCACTTTTGTCTCTAGGAGTTCATCAATCTGCTTAATTATCTGAACAGGCGGTGGAGCTGAAGTAGCCATCTTATTTAACACGTCCAGCCTTAATTCTTCAGGCAATGCACCCACTACATCTGCAGACTGCTGCGGTTCAAGATAGGACAATATCAG
>JBHHYW010000056.1:0-10763 GCA_046757745.1 Candidatus Scalindua sp. | reverse complement strand
CCCAGGTCCGTATACCTGAACCCCCAGAATAACCGGATTAAAAAGGCGGCCAGCTTATTTCCAAAAACAGCCTGTGGAAGTAACGCACCTTTTTCTCTCTCGCCCAACATTCGAGAACCTATTACCATTTCTGCCTTGCCGGTTAATATTGGTTCCAGAATAGTATGTATATCTTGAGGATAGTCACTATAATCGGCATCAAGAAAAACGACAATATCAGTATCTTTTTTAAGTACGGATATGCCCCTGAGGCAGGCAGAACCATAACCCTTCAATGGCTCCATCATTACTTTTGCACCAAGATTCTTTGCCACTTTAGCGGTATTGTCATGACTGCCATTATCTACAACAATAATCTCTCCTGCTATATCTTTGGGAATGTCATTAAGAACCAAGCCAATGGATACTTCTTCATTTAAGGCAGGGATTATAATAGAAATGTTCGGGTTGCTCATTATCGGATATTGAGAAAGCCTTCCCTATAAAAAAGAAAGTACGAGGTGGCAAACGAGCCAGCAAGGCATACGAAATTCTATGTAAAGATAGTTAAACGTTTGTTGAATCACTTCAGTGTGGCAACATAAGCCAGTATGTCGTGCAACTGCTTCACCGTCATAATCTTGGCGTAGTTCGCTGGCATCAGGGAGAGAGGCTGAAGGGCCTTTTCTTTGACCTCGTCATTGAATATCGTTTCCGCCTCTCCCTCTGGATCCTGGATCTCGATGTAGCTTTCTGTCTCCGAGCTAACAATGCCTGTAATAAATTGACCGTCTTCCGTGACGACCAGCACGGTATCAAATGCAGGAGCGATCCTTGCGCTTGGATCAAGGATTGACTCAACTAAGAATTTGAGGGGACGAATTCCCCCGATACCGGTAAGATCTGGACCAACCTTTCCACCTCGACCGTTGACCTGGTGGCATTTGCCGCAGCCAACTGGGCTGGATTCGTCGAAGAAGAGAACTTTGCCTGCCGCTGGATCTCCTTTGAGATAGGGCTCCCATTGTATGACAGGACTCTCGGCCTCAGAGGGCAAACTGACCACGAATGGGTCAGGCACCCCTCCCAAACTCTGTAAGTAGACGATGACAGCCTCAAGCTCAACGGAGGACAAGGAGATGGGAGGGAGATATACTCTGGGCATATCGTCCTTATATCCGGGCACTACATATGCGGACGGATCCACCACTGATTGAACAAGATAATCCGTGCCAGAATCCAACTCCAGATCTTTAGTGCGGAACCCGGCGCGCAATCCGATATCCTGAAGATCCGGACCGCGAGGGATGTCCTGCGTCGTTCGATCACCGACCCTATGGCATTGATGACATTGCCCTTTCCCCCAGAAAAGTCCCTCTCCGGTCTTCGCGATTGGAGGAAGCACTTTTTTCGCCGCAGCTCGTTTTTTCTCAGCTTCCGTCAGCACAAAAGACCCTGTGGTGGTAAGCTTGGCGCTCATTCCTCCGTGAATGGTGCAGTAGACGGTATACAGCCCATCTTCATCGATGGTTACGGCAATCGATTTTCCGGATGGAATGGTAGTGGCCTCAAGCAATATATCATTCGGATTTGCGGTTCGCACAATGTAGACATCATGCTCAAACTTGTCTTCGTTTATGAACTTGATCGCTTCCCCAACCTTTGCTTGGATCCGGCCCGGCTTGAATGTAATTTTGGTGAGCCGAACTACCTTGGTGGGTTCGTCACCAAAGGTCTTGTCAGGAGGAGTCTGTTCTGGCTGTGGTCTCTCATATGGCGGAAGGGTCATCTGCTCCACCTTTGCATGCGGTTGTTCACCAATAAGCGCTTCTTGACTCGCAAGTTTTGGCGCAGGTTCCAGAATCTTAGCAGCAATGAGGGTATCAGTACCCAGAAGTTGTGCCTCAGACGTCTGTCTTTTGCCAACATCACTTTGGGATTCAATTGATTCACTTTTTTGCGCAAGCCCTAATCCTTTCTCGTTAGAGACACACCCTGAAAATACTACCAAAGTCAATAATATATACAAGAGAATTCCCATCATAGTGCTATTAAAATAGAAATACTTACATTTTTTTCTTTACTCAATTACATTGCTCCTTGTTTGGAATAGAGAATTGGAAAACGGGAGCCGCAAACAACCTGGGGCTCCCGTGTGTACTACCACTTATTTTGCCTTAATCTTGATGTTGCCGAACATTATATGAATGAACGGCTGCCCATTCATCTTGCCCATTTTCGTCGCATCCATAACGTGCTGCTTGGTGTGTGCCATCAACTCCTTCACTTCCATCAGAATCGCCTTCCGTTCCATCTTTTGATCCTCCGGAAGTTTCTCGGCCTTCATCATAGCTGCCATCATGTGTTTCTTGACAAACGGGAAGGGCATGAATCCGGTTTTCAACGGGCTTTTCTTCATCCCTTTCGGGGTTGGCTTGTATGGCGGAATCATCAAATGCAACGTCTTGCCTGATGGCGGATTACCCACTCCACCGTCGAATTGCAGGGTGTACCCCGGACCCCGGACGACCTCCGTTACCATGACGTGTACCATGTGGTTTTCCGCAATCAGCTTGTCGTTCTTGTAGATGTTCCCCATTGCCCAAAATGCAGCGAATGTGAATTCCGTGGGCATCAAGCGGGTTCCGATCCCTGTCACTCCATGAATAAGTTGATTGGTAACAACACCGCCGAAGAATGGGTATGCCATTCCGTGGGCAAGCGGCTTGTTCGCCGTTACCCTGTAGTGGCTTCCATCCGGCAAATCGAGGTGGCCTCAAAATCGACCTTGTCCTTCGTCCTCGCGCCGTCTATAGCTGTAACGTCCTTTAACTTCATTTTGACGCTTCCAACGCCTACCTCATACCAGTCACTAAACGCCGTGGCATGGTTTACGAACGTATACTTCCCGTTATGGGCCTTTCGCATCTCCAAGGGAACACCCAGCAAAGGAAAGGGCGCAGGGTCAAATCCGACCGGATTTTCAGGGGTCCCAAACACGGACGGGTCCAGGAACCGGGGACCAGGGAGAACGAAACGAGTACTCCCGTTTTCCTGCGTGACCTTAACCTTCACAGGCTTGCCAATGCGGTCCGGTGGGTCAGTCTTCATCGCATGCGCCATAGTATAGGCATGCAAGCCAGGAACCGGTGGGCCTGCCATTTGTGCAAACAGGTTCCCGTCCGCCAGTATCAGAAAAATAAAATTTGGGATGAGAAGATATCTCGCCCATCCAAACAATCTGTTTTGAATACCCATTTTCTTTCCTCCTCACGAAAATTAAGAACCAAACTAAAAGATTAGTGAATTTTTACATTTTTTTTACACCTCCTTTCAAATAACCAAGATTTAACGAAAGGTCTAACAAAATGATAATACCTGTGCATCAGATTGTTACACTAAATTTCCAGATCTGTAAGCATCTGTTAGTAATTTTGAACGTTATTGATGTACCGTTAACGGCAAAAGATATCCCTGTCTCTCGCCACTCTAGCCATCAATACCTCTGGTGTCCGAGGAGACAAACACAATTGGATTATCTCCATAGATATATGTTTTGTTCCTATAAGTTTAAGACATAAACTTCCCGATTTAATGACAAGTTATAAGTTAGATATATTCCCTAAAATAAAAAAATGTTATAGGGTTGGAGAAGAGCTATTGCGAAAGGTTACAGCCAAAATTTTAAGATTGCAAAGCATAAGAGGATTAATGTGTGAAGGCACCTTTAACGATGATATTATACAACCTTTCTTGAAGAAAGATTGTACTTTAATGAGAAAACAGGCAGGATTAATGGAATCTATACAGTATTAATCTGTAAAACCTTTTTTTGTAAGTTAATTTAATTACTCGACTATTACTCCGGCGTATCCGACTACATGGTCGTAATCACCGGTAACATCGCCACTGGTTTCGTACTTGGTTAATTCAGCCTTCGTAGCCGCCCTCTGCTTTGAACAGACCAGCATTGAGATTGCGGGACTGACTCCACACATGGTAACGTCCAGTTCCCGAACGACCCGGTGAAGGCCCTCTTCCCTCAAGGCAACTATTTCTGCAATTGCAGATTTATCTTTCTTATTCACAGATTGTTGAGACTCATAGTGGGTCATATCAGACGAGGCTACAACAAGGGCGCCGGGCCTTATTTTTTTAAGAACACCCCCAATAGATTTACCAACCATGCTCAAATCTTCAAAATTTTTTGACCTGATTACAATAACAGCAATCTTAACCTGCGGATTGCTATATTGCAGGAATGGTAGTATAACCTCGGCAGAGTGTTCGTTTGTATGAGCAGACTCATTTTTCTCAACCAATTCACACGAATTCAGTATCTCATTGACAAGTTCTTCGTCTGTTGGTGTTTCTCCGAGTGGTGTTATCCAGCAGCCATCCGGCCAGATTGAATAAGGCGCTCCGCTTCCCGTATGATTTGGTGCTAATATCACAACGGTATCAGGAACATAGATCCTTGAAAAAACACTTCCCATTACGCCGCCTGAATATATATAACCGGCATGTGGAGAGATTGCGCCCAGCGCCTTCTGCTTTTCCTGGCTATCGTCCATGAGCGCCTTGAGTACGCTTACCAATTCTTCCTTATTTCCAGGATAAAAACTTCCTGAGGCTATTGGCCGTCTATCCATTTTCCCAGATCGCCCTGGACTCCCTGCCTGCCCGACAATCCTTCAGGCGGGTGAAAGTAGGGTTTTTTCAACTCCCTTTCGGGAGGATTACATCTTTTTTCTCTGTGCCCTCTGTGGTTAATAATAAAGCGGTATTGAGTCTATCACTGATTTATATTTGTGTCAAAACCTTTTATTTGATAAAATTGTTTACTCCGATAATACAATTATTTTGCGTAAGATAACCAAAACGGTAATTAGTATGGTTTCTTAGGTTAACTTTTTTTAAATGAATAACCGATATGACAACAGCACTTGCATTACTCTCCGGAGGGCTGGACAGCACTCTGGCCATACACGTAATTAAGAAACAGGGAATCGATGTTATTGCCCTGACATTTACCACGATTTTCTGTCTTTGCACATCCAAGGGTAATTGTAAACTGGAAGCAGTAAAGGTTTCTGAAAAACTCGGGATACCGGTTAAGGTCATAAATACGACCCGCAGTTTCCTGGAGATCGTAAAGAAGCCAAAACACGGTTACGGTAAAAACATGAACCCCTGTATCGATTGCCGTATAAATATTTTCAGGGCGGCAGGAGAATATATGAGGGAAATCGGAGCGGACTTTATAATAACGGGCGAGGTGCTTGGTCAGCGTCCTATGTCACAGAGAAAAGACGCGATGAAGACAATTGACAGGGAGGCCGGTTTAACGGGGCTTGTAGTAAGGCCTCTCTGCGCAAAGCACCTTGAACCAACAATTCCGGAAAAGACGGGACTGGTCAACAGGGATGAGTTGCTGGAGATAAAGGGCCGTTCACGAAAGGACCAGATACAACTCGCTGATATTTTTCAGATGACGGATTATCCGTGCGCATCCGGAGGTTGTCTCCTCACCGATCCTGAATTTGCTAACAGGATTAAGGACTCATTTAATCACGGAGACTCCGACCTGAGCAATATTAAATTGTTAAAGGTAGGAAGACATTTTCGTCTTGATGACAAGACCAAAGTCGTTGTCAGCCGGAGAGAAGAGGAAAATCTCTCCTTAGAAAATCTGGCGACAGACCATGATTTCCTGCTGGAATTAAAAGATGTCCCCGGACCGTTAGCAATAATCAGAGGTGAAATTAATGATGAAAAGCTGAAGATCGCGGCACAGCTGACGGTAAGAAGCAGTAAAGCGAAATCTGATCCAGCCACTGACGTAATAGTATCAAAGGCCCAACCGGGTTCTATGCAAAGAATCCTGAGCGTTCCTCCAATCGATCCGGAAAGAGCGAGAGGGTTAATGATAAAGAAAAAGAATCCTAAAGAAGCGGTAAGTTAAAAGACACGATATAGTGCGGCTTTTATCAGGAAGGAATGCAGTTTGAAATTTACCAAAATGCAGGGAATTGGAAATGACTACGTATATGTCAACTGTTTTGAAGAGAGCTTAACAGATCCGTCAAAACTGGCAATTGCAATAAGTGACAGGCATTTTGGTGTTGGAAGTGACGGTTTAATACTCATAATGCCCTCACAGGTTGCTGATGCCAGGATGCGTATTTTTAACGCAGATGGCAGCGAGGCACAGATGTGCGGTAACGGTATAAGGTGCGTAGCTAAATATTTATATGAATCCGGATTAAAGAGAAGCGACAGAATGACGATTGAAACATCTGCAGGGCGGAAGGCAATAGAGTTGACCGTCTCAAACAACAACGTTTCTCAGGTGAAGGTGGAAATGGGAACACCCAGGTTGCTTAGAAATGAAATACCAATGTCAGGCGAGAACACACAGGTAATAAATGAACCGTTTCAGGTAGGCAGTGAGACTTTAAATATCACGTGTGTTTCTATGGGCAACCCTCACTGCATAATCTTTGTCGATGATGTTGCCTCGGTACAGTTAAACGTCGTTGGCAAAGCAATTGAAAATCATAAGGTTTTTCCTGAAAGAGTAAATGCCCATTTTGTACAACAAGTGTCCAAAAACAAAATTAAAATGCGTACCTGGGAAAGAGGTTCGGGGGAAACATTAGCCTGCGGCACGGGAGCTGTTGCTGTCGGCGTTGCATGTGTTTTGAATAAATTAACCGAAAGAGTGGTATATGCTCAACTTCCAGGTGGGGAGCTAAAGGTTGAATGGACAGAAGATAACAAAACCTACATGACCGGTCCTGCAGCGTTTGTCTTTACCGGACAGTGGGATGAAAAAAACAATACTGCCTCTTAAACAAAAAAACTTACCACATATTATATGTCCAGATTTTTGACATCCAGCGCATGAGTTTCTATATATTCACGTCTTCGTTGAACATCCTTGCCGGATAATATAGTGAATGTCTCATCTGCTTTTATGGCGTCTTCAATTTTTACCCTTAACATCGTTCGTGATTCTGGATTCATGGTAGTCACCGCCAACTCCTCTGCGTTCATCTCTCCAAGGCCCTTATACCGCTGGATGTCGAGGCCCTTCTTCCCTGCTTCCTTTATCTTTGGTAAAAGCTCGCTTAATGAGTATATATCCTGCGTGATATCTTCATATATTAGATTTGCCTTGGGGGGCCTACCGTTTTCTGATTCTTTAAAGAAGTCATCTGCGCTAAATCCCTCTTTTTCTATCATTTTTACTGTATTTTCTATTTCGCTGCTTTCTGAAAACTCCAGCCTCTCAATTGAATCCTTGCCGACCTCACCTTTCGCTACATCCGCATCCTCAACCTCAACATCTTTTCCTTTTACCTTCTGCTGCTGTTTTATTAAATTATTCAGTTCCTCGTCGGAATATAAGTATTTTTCCTGCCCATCACAAACTGCTTTAAACATGGGATAATTCCCATTACTTTTTTTCCCCAGATATTCTTGAAATGATATACCTATTTTACTCTGCTGCTTTTTCTTTATAAAATGCCACTCATATTCTTCCATTTTTTCCAGTAAACCCAAAAATTTCCTTAGCTTTTCTCCTGTTAATTTTACCGGCTCTTTATATTTATTGCATGTCTCGACAACTGCGTCATCTGCACCCATGCCAATCAGTGACTCCTGCAATTCTTTATCGTCAAAGAGATACACCTGTTTTTTTTTCTTCTTAACTTTATAAAGTGGCGGCTGTGCTATAAAAATATTCCCCCTGTCAATCAGTTCCGGCATTTGTCTGAAGAAAAACGTTAACAGAAGGGTTCTAATGTGCGCACCATCAACATCTGCATCGGTCATTATAACGACCTTGCCATATCTTAGTCTCTCCGGATCAAACTCTTCCATCCCTATACCCGTACCAATAGCGCTTATAAGTGTTCTAATCTCCTCGTTGTTAAGCATTTTTTCTACTCTTGCTTTTTCTACATTCAATATTACGCCTTTCAGTGGTAAAATCGCCTGATTTCTTCTGTCTCTGCCCTGTTTAGCCGTTCCACCTGCGGATATTCCTTCTACTATAAACAATTCCGTAGTCTCTACATCATCACTGGAACAATCTGCAAGTTTCCCCGGTAAATCTCCACCTGCCAAGGCACCCTTCCTTCTTGTCAGTTCTCTCGCTTTCCTGGCCGCCTCCCGCGCCCTTGAGGCTTCTAACGCTTTGTTTACTATCGCCCTGGCAGACTTAGGGTTTTCCTCACAATATGTGTTCAAATGCACATTTGCCAATGCTTCCACCAGGCCCTGAACTTCTCTATTTCCCAGTTTCGTCTTGGTCTGTCCTTCAAATTGTGGTTCCGGAACTTTTACGCTGATAATTGCCGTAAGCCCTTCCCTGTAGTCGTCTCCTGTGGGCGCTTTATCATCTTTAAACAGCTTGGAGTTCTTAGCATATGCATTCCATGTTCTTGTAAGCGCCGTCTTAAAACCGCTCAGATGCGTTCCTCCTTCTATTGTATTTATATTATTGGCAAATGATAAAACTTTTTCGTTATAACCATCGTTATACTGCATTGCACACTCCACCGTTACTCCCTTTTCGCTACCTTCAAAGTGTATAACGTCTTTGTGTATCAATTCTTTTCCCTTATTTAATTCCTCTACAAATATTTTTAATCCCCCATCGTACTTAAACTGTTCTTCAACTCCTGTCCTTTCGTCGATAATAGTAATACAAAGACCCTTATTGAGAAACGCAAGCTCTCTAACCCTTTTTTTCACAATATCAAAAGAAATCTCTACGTTCTCGAATATAGCATGGTCCGGTTTAAAAATAATCTTAGTACCCCTCTTCTTCGTTGCACCTCTTTCCTCCAGTCCTGTTTTTGGGAAACCAGCTTCGTAACGTTGTACGTACATACCGCCATCTCTTTTTACCTCTACCTCCAACCACTCACTAAGTGCATTTACTACAGAGACTCCCACACCATGTAAGCCGCCTGAAACCTTGTAGCTTCTACTCTCAAACTTTCCACCGGCATGCAGTGTGGTCATCACCACCTCTAGTGCGGGTTTCTTCATCTCTTCATGTTCGTCTACCGGTATGCCCCTTCCATCATCCAGTACCATAACACTTCCATCAATATTTAATTTAACCGTAATATTTTTGCAATGACCTGCCATCGCCTCGTCTACACTATTTCCTATTACTTCTTCTATCAAGTGGTGCAACCCCTTCTGTGATGTGTCTCCAATGTACATAGCAGGTCTTTTTCTGACCGCCTCTATACCACCTAAAACTTTTATAGACGTTGCATCGTATTTTTCTGTTTCACTCATTATACTAAAACTCCAATATCTTTCCTAAAATACACCTACCCGAAACTTTATCTCTGTGATGTGTCCTCTCTTAAATTCATTCTGCATAGATGCCAACAGTTCCTCTTTTTTGAAAGTAGAAACATGGTGTAACCATGTTGCTGAATCCACCTCTACATAAAGAACCCCGCTTTTAACCATTTTCACTTCTGTGTGGCTTAATATATCCTGTCCTGCAGCCTTTTTCCACTTTTCTCTCAGGCTTTTATTTCTACTTCTCACCCTTTTAACAGAAGTCACGGCATCTTGCAGCATATCGCCAAGTTTCTTTACCGCTATTCTATTTCTTCCGAACTGCCCTCTCACGTCGTTCTCTCTTCTCCTAAATTCATTGGCATGACCACATATGTACATCCCCCACCAGCCTTAAATACACCCGCGGTTCCTGGGTCCTTCATGTCCAGTTTGATATCCTCTATATTAACGTTCTTAAGGAAATCCAGCACAAAATCCGGGTTTAGCCCTATTTCCAACTCATCCCCGGAGTATTCTACCGGTACAACGGTCTTTACCTCACCCACATCCGGCGAGGTACAACTTATCTCAAGTGTTTCACCGGCAAACTTAAACTTCAACAGTTTATACTCTTCTGTTGTCATAATAGATCCCCTGCGAATTGCAGTGGTAAATTCGTGATTATTTAAACTGGCATGCTTGTCAAGATTAGATGGAATTACCTCCTCATACTTTGGATATTGTCCCTCCAACAATTGTGAACACAGCGTTGAATTTTCTGTTTTTACAAGAATGCGCTTATCTTCTACCCTTAACTTTACGGCTCTTTCCTGTTCACTTATTATCCTGAGTATCTGTGAGACACCCTTTATGGGTATTATACAGCTTCTTGCAATACCATTAGGATTATCTATCTTTTTCTTCACCTCCGCTAATCTTCTTCCATCATTTGCAACCATCTTTATATATTTCCCACTTATGTCTAAAAATACACCGTTAGTACCGAATCTTGTCCTGTCGCCTAATATAATAAAGGCTGTTTTCTTTATCATTTCTGTTAATATGTCTTTGTCTATCTCTATATATTCTTCACTTACAAACTCGGGTATCGTCGGAAATTCTTCCGGTTCTATACATAAAATTTTAAAATAGCTGTTTTTCCCCGCTATTATACACTTCTTGTCTTCTTCTGTTATTTCTATGTTATCTTCCGACCATTCTTTTACTATTGATGCAATTTTGTTTTCCGGCCCAACCATTTTTCCCGGCTTAATAACGTCGACTGCGTCTACTGTGTAACTTACACTAACTTCCAGGTCGGTAGTAGCAAGTTCCAAAGTTGTGCCTTTTGCTATAATTTTAACGTTTTGAAGTATCGGATTTATATTTGAACCGGATATAACACTTTCTACGGCATGGAACCCTTTTTTAATTGCTTCTTTATTGCATTTGATTTTCATTTTATT
>JBHHYW010000055.1:0-10840 GCA_046757745.1 Candidatus Scalindua sp. | reverse complement strand
TTGCTTCCTTCCAATGTGCAATCCAGCCGGGTAACCTGCCAATAGCGAAAAAGACAGGAAACATATTCTTCGGTACACCAATAGACCGGTAGATAAGCCCGCTGTAGAAATCGACATTGGGATATAACTTACGTTCTATAAAATAGGGATCATTCAATGCAATTTCTTCCAGTTCAACCGCTATATCTAACAAAGGGTCTTTACGTTTTAAAACTTTGAACACATTTTTAGATAATTTTTTCAAAATCTTAGCCCGTGGATCAAAATTTTTGTAAACTCGATGTCCAAAACCCATCAGGCGAAAGCTACTTTTTTTATCTTTGGCCATCTTAATATATTGTTTTACATCCAAGTTGCCAGAATGAATTTCTTCCAGCATTTCAATTGCAGCCTGATTTGCTCCACCGTGCAGGTGTCCCCAGAGAGCTGCTATACCAGCGGATATAGAAGCGAAAAGATTGGCGCCAGAAGAAGCAACCATGCGTACTGTTGATGTACTGCAATTTTGTTCGTGATCTGCATGTAGTATCAGGATTAAATCTACTGCCTGTTTTACTTCTGGATGTACTTCATAAGGTTCATGTGGCAAAGAAAACATCATATGCAGTAGGTTTTCTGCATAACTGAATTCGGGCTTAGGGTAGATGAACGGTTCACCGCGAGACATCTTGTAAGAAAAAGCTGTGATAGTACGAATCTTACTGATCAATATTGCCGCCGCTTTTTCAATCTCCCTGGAATTATGAGGCAGGGCTAATACCGGATGATAACAGCTCAACGCATTAACCATCGCCGAAAGCATTGCCATAGGATGTGAATCAAACGGGAAACCTTCAAAATGGTGTTTAAGGCCTTCGTGTAGAAGAGCATTATTGGTTAACAAATCTGTGAAACTCTTTCTCATCCCTTTGGTAGGCAGGCTTCCCCAAATTAACAGGTCTGCCACTTCGATAAAATCACTTTTTTGTGCAAGTTCTTCTATGGGGATACCGCGATAGCGCAGAATACCTTCTTCTCCATTGGTGTAGGTAATACTACTTTCGCATGAACCTGTATTGGTGTAACCAGGGTCAAGAGTTATATATCCGGTTTCAGCGCGCAATTTAGAAATGTCTATTCCTTTTTCTTTTTCAGTACCAATAACCACGGGTAATTTGTACTCCATGTTGTCTGCTTTTAGTATTACGTTTTTTTTCATTATTGTATTCCTCCATTAATTGTTCAATAATTACGTTTGCTTCAGTAACGGAATACCGCATATATTTTGCTTTTTCAAAGAATGAGTAAAAAAAGGCTTACATACATGATAAAAGCGACCATGTATATAAGCCTCCTGAATAAGCTAGTCTTGAGGGATAACCTGACTTAACGATATACCCTTTATTCTCTTCAAACAATCATTTAAGGCTTCTTCTACAGAACCACCTAATCCGACGTAATCAGTATTACTACATTCCTTACTAATCAGGCTGGGGACCGCAATGAAAGCGCCTTCAGGCGAACCGCCTATTGGTTCTCTGACATTTATAAAGACTCTCTTTTCGTCTCTCTCCAGTTCATATTGATGTACACTTGATAAAACATCATCCTGATTCAAGATTTCTTTTGTATTTTCCATCTCATCTCCTTTATTCTGATTTAGTATTTGAGAAGATAAACTCTTTCTTCATGCTACTATATAATAAAAACAACAGCAACTATTTATTAATACTTATTCTCTTATGATAATACAGTTTATCTACAATAAAAACAAATTAACAAGGTTAAGAAGTGGGCAGATTATTTACCCATGAATATAAACCTTTAAGTATTCAAATCAAGTGAAATACTTTTGTATTTTTTGTATAAAATGTGTATATTGACTCAGTTACTAGTCTATATGATTTTTAATAACCAGTTGAAGAGTTCTTCAGTTATCTTATCACCACATTTCCTGCGAAAGAGTAGGGGCTAAGGGGGGGGAGGGTTTTCTCATAATTATCGAAATCTTACATTTGCTTTTTATTTCATGAAAGCCGGTTGTTATAATTAATGACATCTGGTGGGTTGCGATTGGAAACAGTGGCGCCTTAATATCAAAAAGCTTAATCAAAATCTCTTACTCTATGGAACTGCGAAATGGAAACTCAAAACAGAGAAAATAACATGTATGTCTCAACTGATAAATTAGACAGAAAGTGGATAGACGAAAATATCCCCTGTAGCGCTGCCTGTCCTGTCATGACAGATATCCCGGGTTACATCCAGGCTATTAAGGACGGTGATTACAAAACAGCATACCGTATCAATAGAATGGAGAATATATTGCCCGGTGTGTTGGGTCGTGTTTGTGACCGCCCCTGCGAGCCTGCCTGTCGACACGGATGGGATGGACTTGGCGATCCCGTGTCAATATGTTTTCTTAAGCGTGCGGCGGCTGATCATGGGATGGAACCAATAAAAACGAAAATTAAATCTAACGGTAAGAAGGTCTGCATAATCGGAGCAGGCCCGGCCGGATTAACTACGGGCAACGACCTGGCCTTAAAAGGATACCAGATAACAATACTGGAGCAATTTGATCAGCCTGGTGGAATGTTGCGTTACGGCATTCCTCAGTTCCGGCTGCCGTATGATGTTGTAGCCGATGATGTAAAATCAATTACCGATCTGGGTGTAACTATAAAAACAAACGTTCGGGTTGAAGACGTCAAGGATATTGAAAAACTGAGAAAAGATTATGACGCTGTTATACTGGCAGGTGGATGTGCAAATCCCAAGCAAATCAACATTCCTGGTATTGATGACAAGGGTATATATTGGGGCCTCGATTTTATGATAGCCGCAAACAGGGAAGAGTTAGTTTTGCCGCTGGGAAAGGTTGTTGTGGTCGGTGGCGGATTTACTGCCGTGGATTGTGCTCGTATGTCCTATCGGCTGGGAGCAGAGAAAATCACGTTAGCATACCGCCGTACAAAAGATGATATGTATGTCGGTGTGCATGAACTTGAAGTCATGGAGGCTGAAGGAATTGATACTATATTCTTGACGTCTCCGGTAAGTATTGTATCCAATGAAGGAATTGTCACCGGTATAAAGTTCATTCATAATTCTATTAACGAAGGCCGTTCAATAACTCCAATAGACGGATCTGAATTTATCATGGAGGCTGATACCTTTATATTAGCAGTTGGACAGGAAGCCGATGTGAAAATTGCAGAAACTGAAAGTATTGATCTGAAGAATGATTTTTCCATTGCCGGTGACTTCAGAAACGGTTCTTCTACGGTTATTGAAGCTGTAGCAGATGGACGTAAGGTAGCCCGTAAAGTTCATATGCGACTATCCAACATAAAAGGTTTTCATGAAACTATCCACATCAGTGGGGTAAAAGATACAGGGAGAAAACGGGATTATGATTTTATTCCTGTTCAACCCATGGACACAACTCCCATGCGTGACAGACAAAATAAAAACAGAGAAGTGGAAACCGGATATTCAAAAGAAAAATCTGTTATTGAAGCTAAGCGGTGTTATCTCTGCCATTATAATTTCCAGATTGATATTAAACGCTGTATTTACTGCCTGGCCTGCATTGATGTGATGCCGGTGGATTGTATCAAGATGGCAAAGGATATAGAGGTTACCGGAGAGGGTAATTTACATTATGTAGAAACAAAAAATTGGAATGAAGTGGAAGCCATCACTATAGATAACGATAAGTGTATCCGATGTGGAAACTGCGTCCGTGCATGCCCTGTGGATTGCATTTCCATCTCTAAATACAAGCTTGAAGTGGTTGAGAAGAAATGAAACATGTTATTATTGGCGCTGGAGTAGCAGGAATCACTGCCGCTAAAACCATCAAAGAGATTGACAGGGATGCGGAGGTACTGGTTATTGGGGATGAACTGTTTTTGCCATACAAGCGCTATTTGTTAACAGAATTTCTGTGTGATTCTATAAAAAGAGATGAATTACTCTTCTTCTCTGTAGGAATGTTAAAAGAGTTGGGAATTAAACTTCGTAAAGGTGAGTATGTAAAGGCCATTGAGCCTTCAAAAAAACTGATAAAACTCCATCATAACGAAGTTGTGCATTACGATGAACTCCTCATTGCTACTGGCGGCAGCCCCGGCCTGGGACTCGTGTTACGTCCCTACAAGAAACACATCTACTTCTATTATTCACTGTACGATACTCTGGTATTAAAAGAAAGATTATTTGAAATCCGAAAGTGCATTGTTTGCGGAGATGGTGTAAGCTGCCTGGATCTGATATGTGTGTTGTGCAACCTTGGAAAGCAGGTAACTTATATCACCAAGGGGAAGCGGGCAACATTTGCCTTAAATGAATGTGATTTTGAGGGCGAATTGCATGAGTTTATAGAAGAGAAGGGAATACAAATAATAACAGAAGACCAGATTGTATCAATAGATGAGTCAGATCACGGTTACACGGTGGAAACATTAAAGCAAAAAATGTTAACAACTGATGTTGTTTTTGCCTGGGATTATTATAAGCCAAATATTTCATGTATAGATGGTTCGGCAATCGAAAAAAAATTGGGTATTTTAGTGAACACACGCCTGGAAACATCTGAGGAAAACATCTATGCGGCTGGAGATTGTGTGGAGATATATCATCCCTGCATTAAAGATTACTGGATTAATTTTGGACTGCCTAACGCGTTGGAACAGGGTATAATCGCCGGTAAGAATATGTTGGGGCAAAACGAGGAATATAAAATTCATGACGCCATTACTTTCAATCTCATGGGAAAATCACTGAAGGCAAGGTGGTGGAAATGAAATATTCCGAAATTACAATTCGCTTTTGTGGAATAGCGGGTGACGGTATAGTAGCTTCAGGAAAGATTCTCGCAGGCGCATGTGCAAATATAGGTTTACACGTAATGGTAAATAATATCTACAGTGCGGAGATTAGAGGCCTGGGTAAATCTTCCTCAACAATCAGGTTTTCAACCTCAAAACTGTATAGTATGGGTGATGGTTTAGATATGCTTGTGGGAATGGTGAGTAAAGAATCAATTATTGATCTACGTGATGTTAAGGGGGGGGGTAATGTAATTTATGATATCAGCACGATTGGTGATGTGGTAGAAGAAGACAGTCTGGTCTCCCACATCATGCCGGAGATACAGGGACATGGCCTGCCCATTAAGAAACTGGCAAATGAAGCGACAGGAACAAATCAAGGAAAAAATCTGGTTGCGATTGGAGCTATTTGCTACTTTTACTCATTGCCTCCTGAGATGTTTGTAGGCCAGATAAAAAGTGTATTTACACATAAAGGAGAGCATGTCATAGATGTCAATATCAAAGCTTTCCAATTAGGCTATGAATATTTCAAAGCGCACTATCCTCTCAATAACCAGTTTGAAATAAATGAAGGATTAGAACCCATGGCATTGACAAGCGGCAACGACGCTATTGCTAAAGGAGCAATAGATTGCGGCTTGAAATTTTATGCGGGATATCCCATTACTCCGGCAACAAAAATCATGGAGATTGCCGCAAAGGAATTGCCGAAGCTGGGTGGATGGACCCTCCAGATGGAGGATGAAATTGCGGCAATCGGAGCTGTATTGGGGGCCTGGTTTGCTGGCAAACGGGCAATGACGGCCACATCCGGGCCAGGCCTTTCACTGATGAGCGAAATGATTAACTTGTCGGTAATGGCTGAAATCCCTACAATCATTGTTAATGTTCAACGTGGCGGCCCTTCGACAGGCCTACCCACTAAAGTAGAGCAGGGAGATCTTAATATCGCGCTTTATGGCGGTGCTGGTGATTCTCCCAGAGTGGTAATGGCACCCGGTAATCCTGAAGAGTGCTATAGTGGCATTCAACTGGCATTTGACATTGCCGAGAAATACCAGACTCCTGTTATCTTTCTAAGTGATCTTTTCCTTGGACAGCGTATAGAAACTGTTACAATCAAGGAAAATATTGACAGAGATAGATGTACCAGAAAGAGACCAACGCCAGAACAATTAGAAAATTATCAGCGCTATCAAATTACTGACGATGGCGTTTCACCATTGATTGTCCCCGGAGAAAAGGGAGCCGTTTACTCTACTACCGGCCTGGAACATTCCATCAGAGGAAATCCCAATTACGAGTCTGATGTCCACAGCATGATGACGGTTAAGCGGTTTAGCAAATTTAAATCAATGGTGTCAGATCTTCCTGAAGCAGACATCCTCGGGGATGAAACTGCTGAAATTGGAATTGCCGGCTGGGGCTCTACGATTGGTTCTATACTTGAAGGAATGGAAATAGCAAAGGAGCAGGGGGCCAAGACTAAACTGATAAAATCGATTATGATACATCCGCAGCATGAAGATTCTTTTCGGAAATTCTTTGCTTCATGTAAGAAGATTATTGTACCGGAAATGAACTACCAGGGGCAATATGCAGCCTTATTAAAATCACGTTATGGTATAAAACCGATCGAGATACACATACCTGCTGTCAATCCGGTAAGCCCGTTAAAAATCGCCCGAAAAATTATGGAGACCAGCAGTGAGCTTTCTCAGTAAACAGGCAGTTTTAGATGAATTTAAAAAAGCAAAGGCATCCAAAGTAAAAGAGTGGAGAGACAATCTCCCCACATGGTGCCCCGGATGCGGACACTTTACCGGGCTTCATAGTCTCTATGAAGCAGCAGAAAGTCTGAAAATCCCGCCTAAGGATTTTGTGGTAGTGTCCGGTATAGGTTGCTCCGGCAGATTTCCCTTTTTCATTAAGGGGTTTGGATTACATGGATTGCACGGCAGGGCAATACCAATTGCTACCGGGATTAAAGTCGCCAATCCGGATTTAACCGTTGTAGTAGTTGGAGGAGATGGGGATGGCGTAGGAATAGGAGGAGGGCATTTTCCTCATGCAGCGAGGAGCAATTTTAATCTTACCTACATATTATTGGACAACAGCATTTACGGCCTGACCAAAGGACAGGCATCTCCCACTTCGCCAATGGGTATGAAGAGTGGCACCTCTCCATATGGAAATATTGCATGCCCGCTAAATCCCACTACTCTCGCACTGGCATACGGGGCCACTTTTGTGGCAAGGACATTTTCCAGAGAACGTGATATGGTGTCTGAATTAATCACCGAAGCCATCCAGCATAAAGGTTTTTCTCTAGTCCATGACCTCTCGCCCTGTGTAGTATTTAATAAAGTTGTTACGTATGATAGTCTGAATGATACAACGTCAAATCTTCCTGATGATCATGATGTCCTGGACCGTTCAAGAGCAATGGTGTTGGCAGAAAGCACTAACCCTCTATACCATGGTCTTTTCTTCAGGGATGAAATCCCATCGTTTGATGATCATGTACAGAAGGTTAAAGATGGGTTAAATCAACATGCTTGAGAAAGTAAAAAAATTATAGATATCGTTTCAAGATTTCACATTCATGTATTTCGTCGACTTCATCTGCCATAGCGTGTATCCCCTATGTTTAATACGAGAATTTCGGTGTTATATAGAAATTAGAGTAAAGAACGTGCTCGATTTCTTTTTTTACTTGAATAGCAAGACTTTTTGATATCTGGCCGAAATTTTCCTCAGCTATATCTTCGTTTAAATCGATATCAGCCACAATAATAATTCTACCCCGGGTTCCTGCAACTACACGAAAGTCGTGATAACCTACAATTTGTGGGAAGGTCTTTACGACCTGCTTGAACTTGTCTTCAATAGCCTTAATTTCCGGGGTCATTTCCATCATTGGGTCTGTATGACAAACTGCTTCACCGCCGAATATTCTTCTCAGTTTGAGTTCGCAAATTTCGGTAATCTCATGCATCTCAACAGCGCCGACTTCAGCCGGAATCTCCGCGTGAAGTGAGATCAAATACATCGATCCATAGTCATGCACGATGATTTCATGAACATTTTCAACCCCTTTGACAGATTGCGCTGTTTCCCGAATTCTATTTATAATATCCTTGCTGGGAGCTTGCCCGAGGAGAGGAACGATAGCTTCTCTCCCATGAGTATAACCAAGAAATAGCAACCATGCGGACACCAGCACTCCTATATAGCCATCCACCTCTGGGTGATGGAGATAATGACTAACTAGCAGTCCTCCAATAACTGTAAGTGTCATTACCATTTCAATATTATGGTGAGCAGCATTTGCTAGAATAGCATATGAATCAATCCGCTTACCAAGAAAGGTTACGAACTGTGAAAGCCATTGTTTCACTATGATTGTAAATAGCAGAATCCATGGTAATGCCGGCCAATAGTGTAGTTCGTGAGGCTTAAGCGCCTGATGGAGTGAATGCTCTCCCATTTGTATTGCAGACACAAATAGAAATATTGACATTATAAGTGGCGCTACGTGTTCCATCCTTCCGTGACCAAATGGATTCTTCGCTGTAGCAGGGCTGGCTGTAACTTTAAAGCTGACTACAAGGATAATAGAGTTTGCCAAGTGCGATAGGAGGTGAAAGGCATTAGCAATCATAGACACAGATCCCGATAAAACTCCAAGAGTTATCTTTATCACAAAGAGCACAAAGGTCGAATAAATTCCAAACCAACCGGCTACCAGGCCATACTTGATGCGGACGGACTTGTTATCTGTCTTGTCAAAGTCTTTTATGTACAGTTTAGCTAATTTTTTATTGAATTCAATCGTCATATGACTAAATGTGAATGGAGAACATTCTCATTATTTTATAGATAATAAAGGTGAGTTCGTTTCACTGAAAATACCGACAAGAAAACAAATGAATGGTACGTTGTAGGATGGATTAAGACCAGAGGCCGAATCCACTTATGCGTACAGGTACCAGCTTGATTTACGAAATTGGGAATGCTCCCATGAGAATGAGTGACCAGCTTCTATAGCGCGATGTTAGCTGCTATCCGGCTTCTTCCCTGCAGGCCATTTCTCCAACACTATGCAGCAACGGCGCATTTGTGCCGGAGAGGTATCGCACAACTTTATCAGGATCTGTATTAAAATGCTGGTGCCATGACCATGGTGGAATGTAAAGGGCGTCGCCTGCTTCCCATTCAACCTTTTCGTCTTCAATAATAGAGTGCCCACTGCCATCTAATATAAAGATTAATGCTTCATAATAATGACGATGTTTCCTGTCATTACTAGACGGTCTTAAAGACGTAATATCAACACCTACGGTATAAGAGGGGAGATCGGCTATAGAAACCGAACATTGTCTTTCCTCTGAATATGCAGAATTTAATTGCTTTTCAAGCTGACGAACGATTACCTTATCAGGCATCTTGACCTTAACATGATCCGTTGTCTCTCCAAACTCGGCTGAAGTTGCTCTGGTATCAAATTCCGTTTTAGTACTCATAAATGTCCTCCTTATTATTTATTTTCATCTTGGCACTTACAAATAAAACTATGCCGCCTCTTCTCTTCTTGCAATACCTCCAATGTTTTGCAGAAGTGGCGCATTGGTGTAGGCAACATAACGCACCTCATTATCAGGGTCCGTGTTAAAATGCTGATGCCATGACCATGGCGGTGCATATATTATGTCACCGGCTTCCCATTCCACCTTATTACCTTCTACTACGGAATATCCTTTGCCTTTAATAATATAGATTAAGCTTTCATAGTAGTGACGGTGATTACCGGAGGTACCTCCAGCCACTACAACACCAACATTCATACTGGCTGTATGTGAAGGAAGTTTAGCAATATAGCATGGATGCTGCCTCTCTTTAGAAAATTGCTCATCAAGGGAATTCTCTATTTGACGATGTATAGCGTGCTTCGAAGGTTTAAACCTCGTATTTCCAATTGCATTTTCTGTTTTTTCAGAAACGTCTGCACTCATTATAATAATCCTTTCTTAAAATAATTTACGTCTGTACATTAGCGTGTAATAATTCCACAACTCTGCTGACGTCATGCTGGACGTAGTTGAAGCATTGAAATTTAAATGCATTAAGCTGGAAATCAAAATTATTAACCCCCCACCCCCTGTATAAGATTGCCTGACAGCCCACCAGCTATCGGGCAAATACAGGGAGAAAGGGGGCTTTATTTTCCGCCAAATGCCCTTATAACTGGAACTAATGCCTTCCTCTCTTCTGGTGTAAGTTTGTCCTTAAAAGGGAACATCTTTTCCGGCGTTCCATTTACAATCTGCTCTAAAATCTTTTCATCAGTAATGGAATCCTGAAACTTCTTGTCTGTAAAGTCACGTGCACCGAGTCCAGATCCCAGGTCTGTTTTACCTGTACCGTCTTCACCATGACATATGACACAGTGCTTTTTGAAAAGCGCCTGAGCGTCTATTTCGTCTGCAAATGTTTTTGGCACCATAAAATAACCTATGAATGCTTGTGAAAAGATTATGATTAATATTCTTGTAATCATATTATTTCCTTTCAATTGTTGTTGATGTTTTATCTACTCATATGCTACTACGCGTATAAGTCCCATTGTTGCACCGTCAGCATTTGCTGTTGCTGAATCGCTTACAGAAATAATCTTTTCTATATTGTTCTGCTCTATAAAATCGTTTACTGATTTGTCAAGTGCCTCCAGTTCTTCATGTACATGAAATATTTTGAGTTGTGAACTAAAAGTTTTTACTTTTGCCATTAATATTCCTCCATATAAAAAAACGGTTAAAGATAACATCTAAATGTATGTTAATGTTTATTGCAACTTTCCATTATTTCCTTATCATGAAACTTGGGTAGACAGACTCTATATGTCTTACATACCCAAAAGTCCTTTTTGTGAATTTAGAATCTTCTCTCCATGAGCGTTTAATTCAAATTGTTTCTTTTCCTCATGACATTTCAGGCATGTTTTGTTACCGGTTCCTGTC
>JBHHYW010000054.1:0-10881 GCA_046757745.1 Candidatus Scalindua sp. | reverse complement strand
GGGGAATCGCTAGTTACCTGCTCCGGTTTGGTTGTTTTGGCGAACAGTTAAATATGCAGCGACTATGATATCAGAAATATACGGCGTCTGTATATTTCCAATATCATAGTCATGGTTTATATTACTTTAAAGCAATTTTCATGTGAAAATTCTATAAAGCAACCTGGTAATGATTTCTTAATCTTAACGAATTCAGTTTCACGAGCTTTTCTTTTCCCTTGGTTTTTTTGAGTGAACCCAGGATTTCTTTACGAAATAAGACTAGGTCAAGCGCACGGTCTATAGTCTCTGTTTCTGTCTTTGCTTCAAGTATCTTTTGAGCACTCTTTATCTTTGTTTCGTCAAGATAGTAATTTTTTCTTTTAACGGTTTGTTTCATAAATTATCTCTCCATGTACGTATAATATAAATCGCTATATAATAGCAACAACTTTCAAACCTGTTTTCATGGCGGCTTTGATTTGTCTTTTGTCAGAGGACACGAAATGTTCCGCTCCCCATTCTAATGCACATGCAATATGTAAGACATCCATCGCTCTTAACAAATTATTTTCTAATAAAGTAATAGAATGGACAATTACTTTCGGAGTTAAGTTAATAATCTGAGCATCTTTGATATCTTGTAATAAATTGTTTTTTGCAAGATTGTAATTATGTGGTGACAAAATACCTTCTTTTTTGTATCTTGCAAGACCGGAAATTATTTCCGGTACCAATATCACACTTACACCCAGGGAGGTTGTTTGTTGGCATATCTCTTCAACTTTCTGACTGCCTTTTTCTTCAATATATCTTTTAGCAAAAGATGAAGAATCAAATAATACCTTCATTTTGACCCTGATTTTCTTTCTTCAATTATTGCTTGAGATAAAGAGATTCCCTTCACTGAAAGTCTTAGAGCGGGGGTTTTCCACGATGGAGAGGCTAATTCTTCCGATTGCAAAGGGGTTATTTCTGCAACCGGTTTACCATGACGAAGGACATGTATGATTTCGCCTTTTTCCACCTCTGTTATTAGCTCAGATGCCTTTTGTCTAAACTCTGTAAAACTGACTGTTTTCATTATTAATTCCTCCTTTATAATAACCGAATTGTGCACATTATTGTACATTAATCTGTACAGTTATCAAGAGGTAAAAGGTTTGGACATGGTTTTGAGATTTCTATACGTAAATATTGTTTTGCGTAGCAAAACTACAATAAATTAGCGAACGCCTGCCCGACGTAAGTTGTTCTGGCGGGAAGTGAACTAATTTATTTCCAGTAACTATCCCACCGCTCATCTACCTTTTTAACTATTTCGTCTGACATTACCAGTGGCGCTGGATAGCCCTTTTTCCATGTAGCATCAATACCCATCTTACCTTTGAAGAGAGGGCTTATACCTACCAGTTTTTCATCGGTAAACATAACGTCACGTTCCGCATCGAATCTCGTGAAAATACCCCAGATGGTTTGTTCCTGATTACGAATGTCAACATCAGGGCTCACTGCAGCAATAATCTTTGGTCCGACAAGTTCTTTGGATTTTGTTAATTTGCTGACAACGTCTCTGCCGTTCTCCTTAACGGTAACTACTAATAGCGTTTCGCTCAGGAGATTCCAGTCTGATACTCGATTATCTATTGTCTTGATCGTATGGTCTATTTCGGATTTCGGATTTCTGATTTCGGATTTTTTATTCTGCAATCCGCATTTCTTCGTAGCATCCATAATCATCTTACTTCCGAGGTTCATCTTGTAGCTGGTAAAATCAAGGGTATCCAATGGGACTTTTGGAATCATGATAAAATCGTATGTGGGATCAAAGTTTTCGCGTATCGCCGTTAGGACGGCATTGAAGTCTCGAGGATTGACACCTTCTGAAACTGTTACAATACATTTTGTTAACGAAAGCTGACCTTCACCCATAATTGAAAGTGCTGTCTTCATTGCCTCTTTCTGATAGCGTTCTTCTACAGAGACCACCAGCAGGTTATGAAACCCGGCCTCGTAATAAGCCCAGAGATTGCAGATCTCCGGATGGATCAGCCGAATAAGCGGGCCAAGAACCTGCTGGGTTGAATTGCCCAGATATTTATCCTCCATGGGTGGGCGGCCTACCACTGTTGCCGGATAGATGGCATTTTTTCTATGCGTGACTTTGTTTATGTGAAAAACAGGGAATTTTGAGGCGTGAGAATAATGCCCGAAATGATCACCAAATGGCCCCTCTATGCGCAGCTCTGTTAGATGAACGGTTCCTTCAAGTATAAACTCTGCATCCGCAGGCACCTTGATGCCAACACTCTTGCCCTTCACCATCCTTGTCCTTCTGCTGCGGAGAAAGCCGCTGAACATAACCTCGTCAATCCCTTCCGGTAATGCGGCAACTGTAGCTAATAGTAGAGCAGGATCGGTTCCCAATGCTACGGCAATCTCAAACTCCCTGCCCAGCTTCCTGGCCTGATAGTAATGGAAACCGCCACCCTTTTGTATCTGCCAGTGCATGCCTGTCGTCTGTCCATCGAAGATCTGCATACGATACATTCCCGCATTCCGTTTCCCATCATGTGGGTCGTAGGTAAAAACCTGCGGCAGGGTAATAAAAGGACCACCATCCTCCGGCCAGGAAGTTATAACCGGAATATCATTTAAATCCGGATTAATCACCACTTCCTGTGATGTAGGCCTACATGTTTTCCGGGGAAGGGCGCTGAAAATCCGCTTGGTAATCCCGGCGTGTTTGAAAAATACCGTTGGCTTTGGAGGTATGGCATCTTCCATAAACGTAATCAACTCTTCGCCAAGCCGGTCCGGATGTTTTCCCAGGGCCAGTTCAATCCGTTTATCACTGGCAAGGACGTTCATGGCCAGCGGGAATTTGGCGCCCTTTACATTTTCAAAAAGCAGGGCTGGCATCCCTTCCTTTAAAGCACGGATTGAGATTTCAGTAACCTCTAACCTGGCATCCACCTCGGCCTTGATACGTATCAGTTCACCGTTTGAGTCCAGATATTTGATAAAATCCTGCAACGAATATATTTTCATTGATACAAAAGACTTGTTTTTTAGACAAGATTTACAAGATATATCAGGATAAAAAAACCTCTCGTTTAAGAAACTGGTTTATTGTATCATAAAAAAAATATAAAATAAGGCAATATAAAACCACTGTTTTATAATATGCAGAGCAAAGTGGATGCAGCAAAGTACTATTTTGTTTGACAAGTATTTGATGATTATAATATTATGCAACGCTCACCATAGGAGTTACCGTTAAATTTACTAGATGTTTTTTGTGTATGAACACCATCTTAAAGACATTCATAGATCACATGGAGACTTTATCGGATAAAGTATCTCTTGACACACTGGAAAAATTTGTGTTGAAGGCAGACGTAAGGGAGCTGCCGCTTGATGAATATATCAGTTTTTCAGACGATGGATACAAGAGGAATACCATACACGTCAGCAGTAAGTGCGAAGTTGTTGTACTGTGTTTCAAGGAAGGACAGGCCACACCAATACATGATCACGGTGGCTCTATCGGCATTACGGTTGTTCTAGATGGTATTATGACAGAAGAATTGTTCAATAAGCAACAAACAGGTGTTATTTTGCATACGCTTACACATGAGTTCATGATGGATGCATTATCTTACACATACCTGACAACCATTCACCGTGTGTCGAATGCCCACACCGGAGAATTGGTCACCATTCATATCTACTTCCCACCCTTAACCCTGATGAATATTTATAATTTAAAAGATACCCACATTGAAAAGTGGACTGCAGATTACGTCAATAAATTATGAAAGATATATCTGGTTTAAAAGTCATTTACAATTACAGCTTTGTTGTTGTACAAACCACACAGTTAGCAAAGTAAATTTAGGTAGTAGTAACTTTTAAGCTCACCAAGAAAGATTGGTGGGTACTGTTATTCTTTTGGAGAATATAAAATGATGAAACAGTCTGAAGTTGGTTTTGAGTGGTATCCATATGCCAATAAAACTCCCATACGCAAACTTCATAAATCCGCATTAAATGGCAAGAGGGTTTTCTTAAGGGTAAACTATGATATTGTCTGGGATACCAGAATAATTGATGACAGGCGCATCAGGGCTACAGTCATGGACATTCGTCACATCCTGAAGCAGGGAGCGAGGACGATTATCATTGTATCTCACAACGGTGTGAGGGAGAACTTCTTTAAGGATAATAAGACCTCGGTAGGGGTTAAAAATGACGGAGATATCCATCATGGTTTCAGTTTAAAACCCGTGGCAAGAAGGCTGACAGAGGTCTTGAAGGAAAAAAAGATTCTACCAGAAGATAGAGAGGTTATCATAACTGATGGCTGCATTGGGGAGGAAGTTAAATCCACTATCAGCGGGGATGGTATTTTCCTGTTAGAAAATGTCATGTTTCGCAGCGGTGAGACCTCAGAGGATGATAATGAGGTTATGGAATTTGCAAAACAACTTCATAATACCACAAATTGTGATGTCTATGTAAATGCCGATCCTGTAACAGCCCATATGGGCCAGCATGCATCACTCGGTCCGATAACGAGGCTTATCTCAGGCCCAAAGGTAGCCGGATTCCTGCTTACTCAGGAACTGACAGCGCTTGATAACTTCATGAGGAAACCTCATAAACCTGTAGTTGCCATTATAGGGGGAGCCAATGCCTCGGCCAAGACCGTGGCAATGAAGAACCTTATAGTCTATGGAAAAGTTGACAAACTGATTATTGTTGGCGGTATCGCATTTCCATTCCTCAAGATACATGGACACAATGTAGATAACTGTATGTTTGAAGAAGATCCGGATGTGCAGACACAGGCGCTTCACAATGCAACCGTAGTGTTGGAGCTGGCTAAAGGATATGGTGTTGATATAACACTTCCCGTTGACCACATTATGGCAAAACTAACGGGACTTAATCCTGAAACCGTTAAGGTCAACAAAATTAATGGGCGATTTACCAGGTTGAAGGCATACGATATTGGTCCAGACACACGCGTCCTGATAAAGA
Source organism: Candidatus Scalindua sp. (assembly GCA_046757745.1). Taxonomy (GTDB): domain Bacteria; phylum Planctomycetota; class Brocadiia; order Brocadiales; family Scalinduaceae; genus Scalindua. Next base: position 5,856 of record JBHHYW010000054.1, on the reverse strand, counting down.
AAAAGATGCGAGACGCAAAAACCATCATCTTCAACGGAATTGCAGGGAAGTACCAGGACGAAACGTTTTGCCATGGCACGAATCAGATTTTAGACCTTGTGTTTGCCCATGAAGCTGAGTCCAAGATTATACTTGGTCTTCATAGTGTTACCGCAGCGCAAAGAAGGCTTGGTACAAAACCACCTCCTGCAAGGACGTACCTTTCTACGATGGGAGAGGCCGGTTTAAAGTTTCTTGCCGGTGAGGAACTGACGGCGCTTAACCATTTAGATGACCTGCCTGCAAAAACACATCTTAAACCAAAAGAACCGGTGAAGGAGAAAATAAATCTTAATGCCGCAAATACAGAAGAACTGGAAAAATTCCTGAACATTAAGAGCGGCGTTGCTAAGAATATTACCAACTACAGGAAAGAGATCGGAGAATTTGAAAGAGTCAGCCAACTGTTTTCTGTACTCGGTGTTGCCCTTAAGGAATATGCAAAGATACGGGAGCATGCCGTTGCCCTGCCAAGTCCACTCGAAGTGGCGGAGAGGCAATTTGCAGTTGTTGCAGATATTCTCAGGCTTCCTCTGTTTTTGAAACAGAAACTGCTTACTCCCGAACGGACAGAGACATTGCGGTTATCAGATGGCAAAATAATTGCATATCGCGTACATCACAATTCAGCCCGTGGTCCTGCTAAAGGAGGATTCAGAGAACACCCTGAAGTATCATTTGCTGAAGTCAGGGCTCTTGCTATCTGGATGACATGGAAATGCGCCATTGCGGGAATCCCATACGGAGGTTCAAAGGGTGGTATTATAGCAAACCCGAGAAGCTTACTTGATCGAAAAGACGCATTGATAATCAGAGAATACAGCCGTGAATTGAAGGACAGAAATGCAATTGGGCCACACCTTGACATCCCTGCACCGGATGTCAACACAAATGCTACAAAGATGGCCTGGTTTGTAGATGAATACCTGAAGATGTCAGTAGAGAAAGAAGATTCTTCGGACTGGTTGACGGATGATACGGAATTGAACAATAAAATCATTGATGATTTCCGTCCACTTCACAAACAAACATCCTTGCCTGTTGATACCCCATATCTTGATAAATGTATGGAGGTACTGAAAAAGCATCCGGAAACAAATTGCCGGGCGCTTGCCGTCGTTACCGGCAAGCCGGACGATAAGGGGGGATCACTCGGCAGGGCAGAATCAACTGGGCGAGGAGTATTTATTGCCCTGAAAAAAGCTGCCAGCCATAAAAATATAAACCTTAAAGGCGCTACCGCAGCCATACAGGGATTTGGTAATGTCGGCAGGCCGCCTGCAAAATTCCTGTATGATGAGGGCGTGAGAGTGGTAGCTATTACGGATGCCAGCGGCGGTATCTACAACCCCAATGGTCTGAACATAGATGCCGTTATGGAACACGTGGAAACGGCTGGAGCAGGTTTTTTGAAGGGATTTGAGGGTGGGAGGGATATTACAAACGATGGCATTTTCGCGCTGGATGTTGACTTCCTCGTTCTTGCGGCTCTTGAAAATGCCATAGACAGAAATGCGTATAGCGTAAAGGCCAAAGTTATAGTGGAAGGCGCAAATGGACCTGTTACCCCTGAAGGCGATAGAATTGTAACGAGAAAGGGCACCTTTATAACACCCGATATCAGTACAAACCTGGGAGGCGTCTTTGTATCTTATCTGGAATGGGTACAGAATCTGAAGAACGAGCGTTGGGATTTAGAAAAGATCAATAGCCTGCTTGAAGATAATATTTGCATGATTTTTGATGACATCATCAAGATTTCTCAGGAACGAAAGATTGGGATGAGGACGGCCGCTTCAATTATGGCAATAGGGCGCGTAGCGGTTGCCGAACTATCTAAGGAAATTTCTAACATGATAACCCACTCCTCCTCTTTAGTAAAGAAGAGAAGGAAGGATTTATTGTCAGAAGACAGACTCGACGTTATACGTAATTATCTTACTTATCTGGGTAATGATTTGATGAAACGAATACCGCTCGACTACTGGACGCTTGTCACATTGATATCAAATATGGAAGACGTAATAACTACCAACAATATCCCTGATGAAAGTATTATAGAAATAACAAAAGATATATATACAGAAGCCATCAACCTTTTCACCTCTTTTGTCAAAGCCAGGCCGGATAACGATGACCTCTTAATGGCAGTGTCATCTTTACCAGATGGTGCGAGAAAGCAATTATAATAATTAAGCTAAATCTTCTCAATTAATTTGTAAAATTTAGGGGTTTGTTAGATTTATACAATATATCTGGAACATCATCCCATGTGCGTCCCAGCAATAACCTTCCATTGGCTTTCTTTGCGCGTTTTTTCCCGTCTGCTCCCCATCCACCCCACTGCTTAAAAAAGAAGGAAATGTTTTGCTCTTTGCACTGGCGCTTAATATTCGTTATCCATTCAAGTTTCATCGGACGAGCTTTAGGGCCTGATTCACCACCAACAATGACCCATTGTATGTTTGCCAAATCAAGTTTGCCTAAATCCTCAAGTAATGGTTCTATCGATAAAAAACGTATATACGCCTTCAACTGACGCAACTTGTCAATTCGTGGCAAACCATACTCTTTATTTTCGACTGTAACACCGAGCCATACATTTTGTGATACCTCATAAGACTTGAAGAATTCAACCATTCTTTCAGCACGTTTAGTCAATACTTGAAATGTATGGAAAGGTGCATTCTGCATTACGTCAAATACCTGTCGGATATAAGCATCTTGAATCTTTTCATGAAACAAGTCACTCATTGAATTTACAAAATAAATAGTTGGTTTTCTTCGCCGTAATGGTTCGCGTAAGCGGTGAGGCTGAAGGGTGAGCTTAAAACCATTCCCATACCCTTGAACACCCATAGCCTTTAAGCGGCGTGCCATGGTCCCTGCATAACAATGTTGGCAGCCAGGTGAAACCTTTGTACAACCTGTTGTTGGATTCCAGGTTTGTTCTGTCCATTCTATAGACGTTTGTGTGCTCATATTATATTCTCTTCAATAATTCGCCCCGGTTATAATCAGCTTTATAATTCACAAAAAGAGTTTTACGCCTTTCCATGTTTTCAGCATCAAGATTCTCAACCTTACCTTCATCATGCAATTCTTTAAATGCTATCTGAAAATCATTTATAAACCAATCGGTTTCTTCAATCATATCAGCAAAAGCCTCAACTCCAAATTGCTTAGGTTCATCTGATAACTTACTCAACCAATAATCTTTAACTTCTGACAAACCAATCTTATTATCTTCATATTTTATTTCTGTAAATGCAGGAGAAAATTCCCCTTGGCCACTCTTCTCAACACGACGATCCTGTTTAGCTTGTGCACGAACCTTTTTCTGAATTAAATCCAGTTTTTCTGATTCTTCCATGAATACTACTATGCCTAGTGGATGCCGTGTAAGATATACTAGCTCATATTCCGTTCGATCCTTCTGTGGATACAATACCTTCGCATAAGCTGAACGTGGTTTTCTTGTGGTGCTTGGTTGAGCACTTTTCAGGTGCTTACGGTATTGTTTCATAAAAAAGACTTCTCTTTCTTTTGGGGTCATACCAGTAGTATCTAAAACTTCACCAAAGATTTCTTTCATCTGTTCTTCAAACTGTGTTTGTGTGTGGGCCCGAAGCACAAAATCAAACATGAAATTTATGAGGTATTCTGAGTTTTGGCGTTGTAAGAGAGGGCGCAATGTTGAAATTTCTATGGCCTTTCTCCAACCAGTATGGTCAACGAAAAAGAAGGTAAAATTTCCTTCTCCACACCATTTAAGAATATCATCACGAAGTTCATGAAATTCACCACGTAAAGCATTAGCATCCACTTCATTCCGGTCTTTCTTTGCCAAGAATGATTCAAGTCTTTCAAAGCTTTCTTTGTCTTTTTCGATATATAAAGCACGAAACTGAACATGTTGGCCACGCTGACAAAGCCATTCTTGACACTTTTGCATAATATTTAATGAAATTGCAATGGAGGTATCCCTGAGATCATCACTGCCTTCTTGCCAAGGTCCTGCAAAACAATCAACATACGAAATATTTTTTTCATGGTGACCAATAATCATAAAAAGGCGTTCGAGGTAACTCTTAAGTAGGTTAAGTTTTATAAAGGTCTGTTCTCTGCCAATATAATCTTCAGGATTCATTTTATCTCCATATTATTGCAAATGGAAGAATAGGATCGAATACTGTATATTTTCAGGAAAGCTTTTCTGTGGGTTGTTATTTTTGGACCGGAAGGCTCTAAGTACTGTTCTCATAATACTTCATTATTGAATCGATAGCAAAATAAAATTTTAAAACAATTTTCAACCGTTCTTTGTTTTATAACGAGAAAAAGATGCACCTAATCGTATTTTTTTATCCTGTTATCCTGTCAAATTATTCCATAAAATGTTTCTAAAACACTTCATCCAGTTTCTTTGAAATCTTTGAAAGGTCCTTGTCTTTTGTCAGGTATTCCACCTCTCCAGGATGTACCTTCAAGTCGGTAAGTATCTTTTTTATCTTCTTCCAACCGGTTTCCTTTTTCTTTTCACTGGTTTCCAGATATAAATTCGAGACTAATTCTCCCAGTTTCTGTACGAGGCGAAGGTCTTTGTTGTCGTAAAAATTCCTGATAACCTTTTTCTGGTATTCTGTGTATCCTTTAACGTCCTTCTTGTTCATTTAATTCCTCTATTTTATATCTGATATCTTTCGATCCTTTAAAGGTATGCTTGGCAACGTTGAACTTAGCTCTGAAAACGTATCCTGTACATTTGCCATTTCATTACAATATCTTCAAGGACTCTCCTATTTCCTTACAACGTTCTATCGCCCACGTAAGGTCATTCTCACTATGCGTAGCCGAAAGCATTACGCGAATGCGCGCTTTGTCCACAGGTACAGTGGGGTAACCAATTGATTGAGCAAATATGCCTACTTCGAATAACCTCTGGCTGAAATCCCTTGCAACCTTGGCATCGCCTATCATAACGGGTGTGATAGGTGTCTTAGTGTTGCCGATGTTGAATCCAATCTGTTTCATCCTGTCCTGGAAGAATCTGGTATTTGACCAGAGTTTCTTGACCAGATCTTCTGATTTATTCAGGGTGTCCACTACAGCGATACACGCCGCTACGTCGGCCGCTGTTACGGCGCTTGAAAATAGGAAGGGGCGTCCTCTCTGCATCAGATAATCCGTCAATCTTCTGGTACCTGCAATATAACCTCCCACAACACCAAATGCCTTTGACATGGTGCCTACTTCAATATCCACCTTGCCGTGTAGATTGAAATGGTCAACAATTCCTCTGCCGTTCCTGCCCAGTACTCCCTCGCCGTGTGCATCGTCCACCATCGTGATTGCATCATATTTTTCAGCGATTTCTACAATTTCCGGCAATGGTGCAATGTCTCCCTCCATACTGAAAACACCATCCGTAATAATAAGCTTTCGGTTGACATCTTTCTCGGCATGAATTTTTGACTGAAGGTCTGCAGGGTTACAGTGTTCATATCGTACTATCCTGGTCTTAGAAATGCGGCAGCCGTCAATGATGCTTGCGTGGTTGAGTTCATCGGAGAAAACAACATCTTCTTTGCCAACGATTGCCGGAATAACGGCAAGGTTTGCACAGAATCCTGATTGAAATGATATAGTACTTTCCGCTCCCTTAAAAAGTGCAAGTTTTCGTTCCAGTTCATTGTGCAGTGTTGTCGTGCCGGCAATAGTCCTGACTGCCGCAGGGCCAACGCCATAAGCGTCAATAGCCTTTTGAGAAGCTGTCTTTAATTGGGGGCTGTTTGCAAGTCCAAGATAATTATTAGA
>JBHHYW010000053.1:0-10973 GCA_046757745.1 Candidatus Scalindua sp. | reverse complement strand
CTCCGTTACGAGGAGGAGGAAGAACCTGAACCCTGGGCAAGTTCCCTGCCGGAACTCCAGGATTGGAATAAATCTGCATCTGAATCATCCTTTGACGACTCGGAATTATCCCATCAGGATTTTGAGGATGACCCGGTTTACCGCTTGCTTAAACCTTTTACGCATAATGCCCTTGAATGCCTGAAACATGACTATCTCAATCGGGTTAAAGAAAGCGGAGGCGAGGAAAACCGGATGCGTTCGCCTCTGGAGCATTATTTAGTGATACTTGCCCTCAAACCACAGGTACGAATATCCTCTTGCGGAGTCATGACTGAAAGCGTCGGACACGAAGCGCCAAGAAAAGGGGTATATATGTTCGCCATGGAATGCCTGGAAAGGATTGCTGACACTATCGAGAAATTCTCACTGGAACATCTTTATCATCTTGCTGCCGAAGCACGAAATATCAAAAAGCAGATTGAGGAAATACTTACTTAGTCTATAAGGTGACAATTTTCAATAAAAAATAACAAGAAATTGTCTGCTTATAGACTGTCTCTATGAAAAGTTACGAGGTTGTTATCATTGGCGCCGGGGCGGCTGGACTGATGTGTGCACTGACGGCCGGGCAGAGAGGGCGAAAGATTCTGGTTCTGGATCATGCTGGCAGTGTGAGTGAGAAGATACTGATTTCCGGAGGGGGGAGCTGCAATTTTACTAATCTTTATCTGGGCTCGGAGCATTACATATCCGGTAATCCCCATTTCTGCAAATCAGCGTTGAGCCGGTTTAGCCAGTATGATTTTATTTCGTTAGTAGAAAAGCATGGTGTTTCTTATCATGAAAGAAAATCAGGACAGCTTTTCTGTGACGGAAAATCCAAAGAGATATTAAACTTTTTACTGGAAGAGTGCCGGATTGCCGGCGTCAGAATTCAGACGAAATGTACAATCAGGAAAATCGAAAAGGAACAGCATTTCACAGTAAAGACCAATTCAGAGGAATATGTAACAGAATCACTCGTCGTCGCCACAGGTGGTTTGTCGATGCCGGAGACAGGAGCTACCGGTTTTGGTTATAAGGTAGCGGAAGTAACAAGAGGGGGGGGTGATACGGAGGATCTATCTTCCAAAACCTTCGAAGCCAGGAACGTGAAGGGCCTTTACTTTATCGGAGAGGTCGTAGATGTGGCCGGTTGGCTGGGTGGTTATAATTTACAATGGGCCTGGTCGTCGGGATTTTGTGCCGGACAATTTGTGTAACCCAACCTGGCCGAGCCAGAACCAAAAAGGGATAGATATCTGATATGTTCTGGCTCGGCCAAGTTGTCAAATGAAAACCTATGGTTTTCAAACTTTCTCTTATTGTATAAAAGAATAGCTAAATTATAAAGAAATTGAAAGAAAACTTCCACGAGACGATTTTTTGAGAATCAAATATAAACCAATAGTATTATAGCTCTTGATTCAAACTGTTAAACATATATAATATTATGTATTAAGTAAATAATTATGCTGGCAGTTTGTGAAGCGGGTTTACTTTTGTAAACAGATTCGTTCCTGTAAAATATTTGTTGAATTTATTATTTAAAGCCTTAAAATTTTGTATTTCTTGTTTTCAGTGAAATTTGACTCCTTAATCTATAAGTTGCTTAATTTATGGTGAGTTGATTCAAAGTAGCTGAAGCTGGCATATAGATTTGGAGAAACTTTTTTGAGCAATATCAATCTTTTCTACTTAAAACAACTTGAATCAGAGTCCATCCACATTATTCGTGAAGTAGCTGCTGAGTTTGAAAATCCTGTTATGCTCTATTCTATAGGCAAGGATTCGAGTGTAATGCTGCGTTTGGCTCAAAAAGCCTTCTATCCCGGCAAGATCCCATTTCCGCTCATGCACATTGATACCGGATTTAAATTTCCGGAGATGATTGAATTTCGCGACAGGTATGTTAAGGAGATCGGGTGCAGGCTTATCGTTGAGCGAAATGAGGAGTCGATTAGTGAGGGTGTACACCCTCAAACGATTGGAGTGGATAAATGTTGTGCAAAATTGAAGACTCAAGGGTTGCTTGATGCGATAAAGAGACACAAGTTTGATGCGGCCTTTGGAGGGGCGCGTCGTGATGAGGAGAAATCGAGAGCAAAGGAGCGTATTTTTTCTTTCAGAGATGAATTCGGACAGTGGGACCCCAAGTATCAAAGACCGGAACTCTGGAACTTATATAATTGTCGTATAAATGAGGGGGAATCAATCAGGGTGTTTCCCTTGAGTAACTGGACGGAAATGGATGTCTGGTACTACTTGAGAGAGGAAGATATACCAATTGTGCCTATATATTATGCACAGGAGAGGGAAGTGGTTGACAGGGGCGGTATATTAATTCCATATGATAATATGGTCAAGCTGAGGCCAGGTGAGAAGATGGAAAAAATTATGTGTAGGTTTAGAAGTCTGGGTTGTAGTCCGTGTACCGGAGCAGTTCGGTCAGAAGCCAGGACAATAGATGATATAATCATAGAAGTTGAAGAAGCCAGTAAGTCTGAGAGGGAGAATCGGATTATCGATCTTACCACTGACAGTTCGATGGAGGACAAGAAGAAGGGGGGGTATTTCTAAATTATGAGTCTACAAGCAACCACAGATCATGCTAATCTACTCAGATTTACTACCGTTGGCAGTGTAGACGATGGAAAGTCTACCCTTATTGGTAGACTTCTTATGGATACCAGAAATATATACGATGACCAGATTGAAGCAGTCAAAAAGGTTGCGGCACGCAGAGGTGAAGATGAAATAGATCTGTCTCTGTTAACAGATGGACTGGCTGCTGAAAGGGAACAGGGCATTACAATTGATGTGGCTTATCGTTATTTCCAGACTCCTAAGCGGAAATTTATCATTGCCGATACTCCGGGCCATGTTCAGTACACACGCAATATGGTTACAGGTGCTTCCACTGCCAATCTGGCTATTATTCTTATTGATGCACGTAAAGGAATACTTGAGCAATCAAGGCGGCATGGTTTCATAGCAAGTCTTTTGCAGGTTTCTCACATGATAGTTGCAGTTAACAAGATTGATCTAGTAGGTTACTCCCAGGAAGTTTTTGAATCAATAGTTGATGAGTATGATGAATATTCCAGGAAACTTGACATTAAAGACATTACTTATATTCCAGTATCAGCCCTTAAAGGAGACAATGTAGTTGCCAAAAGTTCGAATACTTCCTGGTATGATGGCCCCTCGGTATTGCATGTTCTTGAAAATGTTCACATTGGTTCTGATCTCAATATTCGTGACTTTAGATTTCCGGTGCAGTATGTCATAAGGCCTGATCTCAATTTCCGGGGCTATGCCGGAAGGATTGTTGCAGGTACAATTAATCCTGGTGAAGAAATAGTTGTTTTACCCTCTGGTATAACGTCTAAGATTAAAACTATTACAACAATGGATGGTGAGCTTGAGGAAGCACGTGCTCCTGAATCTGTAGTTTTGACGCTTGAAGATGAAATAGATGTCAGCCGTGGGGATATGATTGTTCGGCGGCATAACCTTCCTTTAGTCGAAGGAGATATCGATGCCGTTGTATGCTGGATGGGGAATAATCCACTTAAAGTTAACAAGAATTATTTCATAAAACATACCACAAGAACGATTAATGCCTATATCAGTGATTTAATTTACATGTTTGACGTAAACACCCTGCACCGTACCGATGCGACAGAACACAATCTTTTCTGTGAGCTATTAACAACGCCGCATCGCACAGATGTAAACACTTTGATGCTGAATGAGATTGGGAGGGCTGAGTTTAAACTCACCCAACCAATAATGTTTGATCAATATAACAAGAACCGAGAGACTGGCAGTTTCATAATCATAGACCCTGATACTAATTTTACTATTGGAGCGGGAATGATTCGAGGAGCTGTGAAAAGCATAGAAGAAACTATTCATGCCGAAGAAACGGTGAAGGAAGAAGAAGATCTGCCAGTTCAAGTCGAGATGGAAAGACCTGCGATAGTTCGTACTGAGAGAGAAGAAAGGTATAAACATAAGACTGCCGTTATCTGGTTTACGGGATTATCCGGATCTGGCAAGTCAACTATCGCCAGAAGTCTTGAACGTCTTCTCTTTGCCACGGGAATTCATACAGCGTTATTAGACTGGGATAAACTCCGCCATGGCCTGTGTAAAGATCTCAGCTTTTCAGATGAAGACAGGATAGAGAATATCCGAAGGGTCGGAGAGGTTGCCAGTGTCTTTTATGAGCACGGTTCTGTTGTGTTATGTACCTTCATTTCTCCTCTGAGATGCCAGAGGGACCAGGTAAAAGCCCTGATTCCGGAAGGGCGGTTTTTCGAGGTTTTTGTCCGTTGCAGTCTCCAAACCTGTATACAAAGGGATCCCAGAGGGCTTTATAAAAAAGCCATCGATGGAGAAATACCTCAATTTACCGGGATAAACGCTCCGTACGAAGAACCTCTTAACCCAGATATTATCCTGGATACGGAACATATATCTATTGAGGATAATCTTAAGGCTATGCTGGGCTTGTTGAAAAACAGAGGGATAATAAGGAAGTAATCCGGTTTCATTATTCTTAAACAGGGAGAATCAATTATTGCCGTAGGATATCCTGCCGAAACAAAACCTCCTCACAAGAAAGAAGAACTGCAATATGAAAAGGTGTTTCTTAATCAGTACGGAAAGCTATACACAAATTCATGATTGTACAAAATCAATTAACTTACTAATCCTCACACAAAGACACAAAGATCACAAGGATGGACTTTATTTGAGTTCTCGCCCCGTCGCCATAGCTATGGAGAGTCGGTGACCGTTTATAATTCTTGTTATGGAATAAAAGAAAATTTTACACAGAGATTACTAAGAAAACTAAATTCAAAAAGATAATAGTTTTTACCCTTTGTGCTCTTTGTGACTTCGTGTGATTACTTTTTTAATGTTATACTTTTCTATTCCCTATTTTCTTTACATTTAAAACTATTTTAATAGAATCGGCGTCATGAGTGATAACAAACCAATACTGATAATTGCAGACAGCGAAAGGGATTCTAATATGTATTATGCCACCGGTTTCATGGCGCCTGATCCTTTTGTCTATATCCAGAAGGGCAATGGGAAGATTATGATTACAAGTGACCTGGAGCTGGACCGGGCGAGGTCTCAATCCAAAGTGGACAGAGTACTTTCTCTCTCTAAATACGAAAGGATTGTCAAAAAAAGAAGTGGTAAGCCTTCCGGTCTTATCGGAGTGGTTGTTGCAGTCCTTAGAGAAATGAAGATAAAAGAACTACTGGTTCCTGCCGATTTCAATGTGGAATATGCTGGTTTTCTGAGAAAAAAGGGCTTTAAGCTTGAAGTTAAGAGCGAGCCGTTCTTTGCTTCCAGAGAGATAAAGAATGAAGTGGAGATAGGGCACATTGTAAGAACATTGCGTGAAACTGAAAAGGCGATTGAAAAGGCGATTGACTGCATAAGGAAATCTAATGTCAAAGACGGTTTTCTGGTTTCAAAGCGTAATAGACAGGTCACGTCTGAATCGATAAGAAAAATAATTAATGTGGAGTTGATGAAGGCTGGATGTACGGCTAAACACACTATAGTATCATGTGGCGAGCAATCCTGCGAACCGCACAATGTGGGAAGCGGCCCGTTAAGGGCAAATGAGCCGATCATCTTTGATGTCTTCCCAAGGGATGAACAGACAGGCTATTATGCAGACATAAGCAGGACTATTGTTAAAGGTAAGGCTGGAAGGTCATTAAGAAAAATGTACAGGGCTGTAGCATCTGCACAAAAGCTGGTTTTTAAGTCCGCCAGGAATGGCGCCAGGGGAGACATCATACACAGGAATGTTATGAAGCACCTGACGTCTCTGGGGTTCAAGACAGGCAAGACTAAGGGCAAGATGAGAGGCTTCTTTCATGGGACAGGTCATGGTGTCGGCCTGGACGTTCACGAGCCGCCTCGAATATCAAAGGCAAGATGTACGTTAAAGACCGGGAATATAGTTACGGTTGAACCGGGACTATATTATCCGGGTGTGGGTGGCGTGAGGCTTGAAGATATGATACTTATTACGGACAATGGCTGCATAAACCTGACCAAATTTCCCAAAGTTCTTGAGGTGTAGTATGAAATACCTCAGGCGCGAAAGAAGTAGGCGGTGTGGGATTAAGGAGTTTAGGGATTGAGGAATTCCCCAATTCTTAAATTTTTTGACATAATCAGGCAAGTTATTTTTGATAAGCGTCTAATACGCAACAAGCAATATCTTTCTTGATTTTGTGTATACAATATTGCCGTTGGCAGTTACAATTCACTTTTACCACATTTAAATATCTTCAAAAAGATAGTTTTATTTGTTTATACGAGTAAGATTTTCACATACATTTATACTCGTAAGCGTTGTCTGCCAGACTTTTTTTGGCAGGTCCGCTCAAACCTTTCAATCTAGTCATCGAAAATAATGGACATAACCGATTACCACGCAAAATATTATGCACATGAATTAGACAAACGTTGCCCTTCGGACAGTATTCAGAAATTGATGGTTTCTCTGGCAGATGCCCAGGTTGATCTCAATCCTCATCAGGTAGATGCTTCCCTTTTTGCGTTTCGTTCTCCTTTTTCTAAAGGAGTCATTTTAGCGGATGAAGTAGGCCTTGGAAAAACCATTGAAGCAGGAATTGTCTTATCTCAAATGTGGGCTGAGGACAAACGAAAGATTCTTATTATCGTCCCGTCTTCACTTAGAAAGCAGTGGAATGAGGAATTGGCAGATAAGTTCTTTCTCCCATCAATGTTACTTGAATCAGCATCTTTTAATAAGGAAATCAAAAACAATGGTTCACTGAACCCTTTTGATCGCAAAGAAGAAATAGTAATCTGTTCATATCATTTTGTTAAAAGTAAAGAAGAGTACGTGCGGATGATTAATTGGAATCTTGTTGTAATAGATGAAGCTCATAGATTGAGAAATGTATATCGTACCGACAATAAGATAGCAAAAACCATTCATCGTTCGATTAAAGATTCTCCTAAAATACTACTTACGGCAACACCGCTTCAGAATTCACTTTTAGAGCTTTATGGTCTTACCAGTTTTATTGATGAGCATATTTTCGGGGATCTCAAAAGTTATAAAGAGCAATTTGCTCGTATTGTTGATGATAGTATCTATGCTGATCTACGCGAACGCATTAAACCTATTTGCCAGCGAACGTTGCGTAGACAGGTCAAAGAATATATTCGCTATACAAACCGTCTTGCCATTGTAGAGGAATTTGTACCGGGTGAGGCAGAACAAAAACTATATGATTATGTCTCAGATTATTTGAGGAGAGAAAGATTGTATGCTCTGCCTATGAGTCAGAGGCAGCTTATAACGCTTATCTTACGTAAACTCCTGGCTTCATCATCATACGCAATAACTAAGACATTATATTCTCTCGTAACCCGCCTGGAGGGACTTATAATAAAAGATGAATCTACAAAAAGGTCATTGCAGGAAGAATTATCAGAAGATTATGAAGAACTCAATGAAACAGCAGACGAATGGAATGATTCAGATGCAAAAGATGATAAACCGATTTTTACAGAATATGAAGTAGCTGACGTCAAGCAGGAAATAGAAGATTTACGCTCATTTGCTACGCTTGCAGAAAGCATTACGCACGATTCAAAAGGAAAAGTCCTTTTACAGGCGCTTGAACATGGATTTAAGAAAGCTATGGAACTTGGCGCTCAGAAAAAGGCTCTTATCTTTACAGAATCCCGGAGAACACAGGAATATCTCTTTAATCTTCTCTCTCAATCAGTATATAAAGATAGAATCGTTATCTTTAACGGTACAAATAATGATGAGCAGGCAAAGACAATATATAAAGAGTGGGTTGATAAGCACAAGGGAACAGATGTAATATCCGGTTCGAGAACGGCTGATAAACGTGCAGCAATTGTTGATTATTTCAAAAAGCAAGCGGAGATTATGATAGCTACTGAATCTGCTGCTGAAGGGATTAATTTGCAATTCTGCTCTTTAGTAGTTAATTATGACTTGCCATGGAACCCACAGAGGATCGAACAGCGTATTGGACGATGCCATAGGTATGGGCAGAAACATGATGTGGTTGTTGTAAATTTCCTAAACAAAAACAATGCTGCCGATCAGCGTGTTTACGAACTATTGGATGAGAAATTTCAGTTGTTTAATGGAGTCTTTGGCGCCAGCGATGAAGTGCTTGGCTCAATAGAATCTGGTGTTGACTTTGAGAAACGCATTGCCGGTATTTATCAGAAATGCCGCAGAACAGAGGAGATCGAAGAGGAGTTTAAGTCATTGCGTGCGGAGCTTGAAGAGCCGATTAATAAACGTATGAAGCTGGCCCGTCAAAAGGTTTTTGAAAACCTTGATGAAGAGGTTCACGAAAAGCTTCGTGTCAGTAAAGAAGAGAGTAAGGGTTATCTTAATAAATATGAAGCATGGCTCTGGGATATCACAAAGTACACACTAAATAATTTGGCCGACTTTCATTCTGAAGAATATTCCTTTTTCCTGAATGAAAACCCATTTTCGAAGTTAGGCAATTTGTCAACGGGCCCTTATCGCATGGGACGTCATGTTAATCGTGAGGAAGAACATGTTTATCGTTTGCGGCATCCAATTGCCAGAGAGATAATAAATCAGGCAAAGAGCAGAGAGCTTACACCTGCATCGCTATCCTTTACCTATACAAATACAAAGAAAATAACAATTTTAGAGGAATTGATTGGAGAAAGCGGCACGTTAGTGGTGTATTATATTACTGTAGAGGCTCTGGAACAGGAAAATTATATTATCTTTGTTGGATTTAAGGGAAATGGAGAAAGGCTTGCTGAAAATCAATGTAAACGCCTCTTCTCACTGCCTGCGGTAGTACAGGACGACACGTGTGACGTAAGCCTGCCGGATGAATGGGAGCAGTGCTTAGACGCACAAAAAAATGATATTTTTGATGATATTGAGAAACGTAATAGTGATTTTTTTGATGACGAGATGACAAAACTTGACAATTGGGCGGATGATCTGAAAAAAGGACTTGAAACTGAAATCAAAAACCTTGATAAAGAGATAAAACTGCTGAAACGGGAAGCAAAAAAGATATCCGTTTTGGAGAAGAAACTTAAGGCGCAGCGTCATATTAAGGACCTTGAGAAAAAAAGAAAAGAGAAACGCGCCCGACTCTTTGAAGAACAGGATTCTGTAGAAGATCGGAAAGAAGAGTTGATTAGTAATATTGAAAAACGCTTGAAGCAAAAGACAAATATTGAAGAGCTTTTCAGGATCAGGTGGAAAGTTATATAATCGTAAGTAGAATATGATAGTTGTGGCGTAAAAAAAGGGACATGAATGGCGAGATTATTAAACAAGGGGATATTGCTTAAATGATGTATGCCAATAAAATACAAATACTTGTTCAGGAAGGCGAAGGGCTCACCGTTGAATATAAGGGAAGGTACACCCCCAGGATTGACCGTGATATTGTCGCTTTTGCTAATTCAAAGGGAGGGCTATTGCTTCTCGGAGTTGATGATGCGGGAAGGGTTGTTGGCGAGAAGCTGACCAACAAAATGAAGGCAGAAATAAATGCTATTGCCCGAAATTGTGATCCATCAATTCACCTTAAGGATATCCGTCAAGCGGGAAAGATTGTTGTTATTGAGGTTGCTGAGGGAGATGAAAAGCCATACGCTTCATCATCAGGTTATTTCAGGCGACTTGACGCAGTAACACAGAAGATGACGCAAAGAGAGGTGCGGGAGATATTTCGCGAGACTAACGATATTTCCTTTTAGGATATCACTTGCAGAGATTTAGGCATCAAGGATATTTCACTCAAGAAAGTTAAATCATTTTTACGGGAAGCGAATCTGTCTTATAAGATCAGCAAGGCGAACCTTTCTTCTTTTCTTACGAGTCTGAGTATTTACAGGAATGGTAAAATCAACAATGCAGGGTCATTAATGTTTGCATCTAAAGTTGAAAAATTTGTCCCTCATGCAGAAAGTATTTTCGCGTCTTTCAAGGGAAAGGTTAAAACGAATATTTATGACCGCAATGATGTAAGAGATGACCTTTTAACGCAGTTTGGCGAAGCCGTCGCTTTTTTTAAGAAACATTTGAACGTTCGCAGTGAAATTCGTGGGTTTGACCGGTTTGATATTTATGAGATTCCATTAGATGCCTTAAGGGAAGCAGTTGTTAATGCGATAATTCATCGGAACTATGCAATTAAAGGAACAAGCATATATGTAAGAATTTATGATGACCGTATTGAGATAGAAAACCCCGGGGGATTGCCTGACGGAATTACAAAACGTGATTTCGGCAAGTCCTCTGTAAGGAGGAATCCTATAATTGCCGATCTATTCTACCGCATGGGTAAAGTTGAGCGTATGGGTTCCGGCATTGAACGCATGAGAGAGCTTATGCGTAACGCAGGGTTGAAAGAGCCGGTATTTAAAATGGACGCATTCTTTCGGGTCACTTTTTATCGTGATCCGCGTTATTCTCTTAAAGCGGGTAAAGAAGCAGGGAAGAAAATGCGGAGAAAGTACGGAGAAAATACGGAGAAGGAGTTGGCAGAAAATCTTACCCAGAAAACTACCCAGAAAACTACCCAGAAAACTACCCAGAAAATCATAGACGCTATCGCTAAGAAATCAGATATTACGCAAAAAGAGTTGGCAGTGGTTATAGGGATAACTGAAGACGGGATAAAATACCACATAGCCAGACTTAAAAAAGCTGGAATACTAAAACGCATCGGTCCGGACAAAGGAGGGCATTGGGAGATAGTTGATGGAAGATAATTGATAAACCATCAAAAAGCAGACAAGGAAATATGTACATTGGAGATGGAAGACGTTCATGCATTAGGCTTGTTAAGGAAGATTGAAGCAGGTAATGTTATTGTTTC
>JBHHYW010000052.1:0-11027 GCA_046757745.1 Candidatus Scalindua sp. | reverse complement strand
ATAATGAAGTGTATCTTTTGTGGCAGTAAAGTAGAAAAGAGAAATGTAACTTTTCATTATGAAGATAATAATAAATATCTTTTTGTAGAAAACGTCCCGGCAGAGGTTTGTACCTCCTGCGGAGAAAAGACATACTCTCCAGATGTTACAGATAAGCTCCTAAAATATTCAAAAGAGCAGTCTAAACCTTCTAAAACAATTGAAGTCCCAGTGTATAGTTTTGAATGAAATGAAAATATATATAATAAACTAAACAGTGAATATTGACCAAGAACTTGTACACAAGTTAGAAAAAATCCAGGATCCGGGCGAATTAATGGCAGAGTTGTTTCGCATGTTTGGGGAACGCGCCGCTATTGGTACCAGCGGACAATGGACGGGTGTGGCCTTAATCGACATGGTAATTCGGGCCGGCATTTCCAATCCCCGTGTTTACACCGTGGATACTTTGCGTCTTTTTCCGGAAACATACGATCTCATCCGTGAACTGGAGAAGAAGTACAACATCAATATTGAGAAGGCAGCGCCTGATTTTGAAGCAGTAAGTAAGATGGTTCGTGAACATGGAGAAATGATCTTTTTTGACAGCAAGGCAAAACAGGAATACTGCTGCAAGATACGCAAAGTGAATCCAAACAATAAGGTTCTGGACACCCTGGATGTCTGGATTACAGGTTTACGAGCAGACCAATCGGACGCCAGGTCTCAAATAAAGCGGATAGATATTATTCAACATAAACAGCAGGACGGAGAGGAACGTCCCCTGCTCAAAGTGACTCCTTTGATTGCATGGACAGAAGAAAATGTAAAGGATTACATCAAAACCCATAAAGTACCCGTACATAAATTGCTGGAGATAGAAAGGGATGGCTGGCATTATTCCTCTCTTGGATGCATTATCTGCACAACACCCATAGGCGCTCACGAAACGCGTCGTGCCGGGCGTTGGAGATGGTTTAACCATCAGATCAAAGACGACCAGAAGGAATGCGGACTACACCTCCCCGGCAAGAAGAAGAGTTCCTGATTACACAATCAACAATAATTGTAAAATCAGAAGATTCAGATTTCCACAAAATTAGAGTGGATATTTTCAATTTATCCTAATAGGGAGAGGGAACAATTATGGCTAAAAACAATCGCAATCTTGCACTTGCCTGGTACCGCCAAGACCAATGGCAACTTCTTTTAGATTATTCTACAGATTCAGACAAACTGGAATGCACATATCAGGAATGGCTGGAACACGCTGAAGAAAAAGTGAATGAAATGGGCAAGGATGGGATTAATGTCGTAAAAATAGGCATTAATATAGAAGAGATGAAGAAATGGTGCGAAAGACATGATAAACCGATAGATGGCTATACCCGAAGTGAATACGCTGTGTTCCTGGCTCAGAATAATTTAAACATCATACGATAACAATTGGAGGATATCAAAAGTTTTACAATAATTTACAATCCACTATTTATCAACCTTCTCTGAAGGCCAGTAATAACCATCTGGTTTATCCCTGGCGCCAAAGATAGCCGTCCCTACACGCACCATATTAGCTCCTTCCTCGATGGCGATGTGGTAATCTCCGGACATCCCCATAGAAAGATATTTCATTTCTACACCATCAATACCCTCTTTTATAACAGAGTCTTGAATTCCTTTTAATAGCTTGAAGCACTTCCGTATCTTCACCTCATCATCTGTAAAAAGGCCAATAGTCATTAGCCCACGAATTCTCAAAGTATCGTATCGTGACGTCGCCTTTAGCAGTGAAATTGCCTCTTCAGGCGCAACTCCGTATTTGCTCTCTTCATACGAAGTATTAACCTGGATTAATACGTCCATTGAACGGCCTTCACTCATAAGACGTTTATCCAACTTCTCAACAAGACTCATCCGGTCCACAGAATGAATCATGTCTGCAAATTTCAATACGTCTTTAACCTTATTGGTCTGCAAATGTCCGATAAAATGCCAGGCAGCATCCTCGTCTTTCAATACCTCATATTTTTTCAGGGCCTCCTGGATCTTATTTTCCGCAATAACATGACCGCCATTTCTAACGGCCTCACGTATCCGTTCTGTGTCAACAGTCTTTGTGGCCATAACCAATGTAATGTCTTCCGGCTTCTTACCAACCCTGACAGCAGTCTCTGCGATTTTTTGTTTTACCTTCTCTAAATTTTCTTTAATTGACATAGTATCTCCAATTCATTGTTAAATGTATGGGCATAATTCTTTGCACCATGATGTATTTGGGCACGAAGCATCGTGTCCCTACCGAGCCTTGTTCATAATCATCTTATCTCTAACCTGTCTTAATCTCTTGCTGACCGTTACCGGATATGTAGTTTTACAATTTAAAGCCTTAAATCTGTCCGGTAATTTAGAGATATTTTTTCTCGCTGTTTTCTGTATTTGTCGAACAGTAGGTATTTTATGTAAGAGTTTGCCTTTTTTCATAACAGGCAGCAAAAGGGCCTTAGAATCAAACTCTTCATCTACCAGACCAATTACGTCTTTTTTAAACATTCCTTTGTTATTAAGAAATCGGTAAACCTGTTTCTTTGCCGGACATGTTGACTTGTCTTTACTGAATTTCATTTTTGGCATGGATCTGCCTTCTTTTTCCTGCTCTACCAGTTTATAAACGCCACCTAGCACAGGCACGTCCTTTGAGGTAACCATCTCTGTACCCACACCGAAGGAATCAATACAGGCACCTTTATCAAGCATCCTAGATATCTTGTACTCATTCAAATCACCGCTTGCAGTAATCTTAACGTGTCCAAGGCCTGCATCGTCAAGAATCTTTCGTACCCTTTTACTCAAAAGCGTGATGTTGCCACTGTCCAGCCTGACTCCTTTTAACTTCTTGCCGATCTTAGTGGCCAATTTCGCACCTTTGATTGTATCGTATGTATCAATTAAGAGGATTGTGTTATCAGGAAAAACCTTGTGAAAATCTTCATAAGATTCATATTCGTCATCATAGGCCATCACCCATGAATGAGCTACGGTGCCTACGGGTGGTATCCCCAACTTGTGAGCCGCAAGAACATTAGAGGTACCTGCACAGCCACCGATAAAACACGCCCTCGCCGCCAGTACTCCCGCCTGTGGGCCGTGCGCGCGCCTTGTCCCGAAATCAATTACCTCCCTGCCGTCAGCGGCATGCACTATCCTTGAAGCCTTGGAGGCGATAAGCGTCTGATAATTTATCATTGAGAGAAGATATGTCTCAACTATCTGCGCCTCAATCATTGAGGCAGTTACCCTTATAATGGGTTCATTCGCAAAAACAACTGTGCCTTCAGGAACGGCATAGACATCTCCGCTGAAACGAAAAGCCCGGAGATAATCAAAAAACTCCCTGCTCACGTTCTTGAAAACCGATAGGTTCTTCAGACATTTTAAATGCTCAGCCGTATATCTCAGGTTCCTGAAATAGTGGATAGCCTGCTCCAGACCGGCAGCAATGAGATACGAACGTTTTTCAGGCAAGTTTCTGACAAACAATTCAAAAGTAGATTTATGATTCTTCCCACATTCAAAATAACCTGCGATCATAGTTAGCTGATAGAAGTCAGTGGCAAGGCACAAATTTGTATCATTTAAGAAAAGTGGTTTTGGTTGTTTGTTATGCATCTTCATGTCACCCTATTTTATATTGCTTGTCTCTTATAAAAAAGCCTTTTTCTGCAACATATTAATAAATACATTGACTTGGCCATATAAATAGCCTAATATATAGCCATGAAAACAGTAAATATTGCGCAACTGAAAAATAATTTTAGCAAATTTCTTTCTCTCGTTGAAAAAGGTGAAGAGATTAGAATTTGCAAGCGAAATATCGCAATCGCCAAATTGACGTCTATACAAAAACATGAAAAAGGAAATCATACAAAACTTGGTTGTGGCTTAGGAAGTGTGGAAATTAAGGGAAATTTAACCGAACCGATGATTCCGTTTGAAGATTGGGAGATGTTAAAAGTTGAAACTGCTTCTTGACACGTGTTGCATTATCTGGGCAGTTTCCGCCCCTACTTCTCTTTCCAGGACAGTTACTTCTTTGCTGGAATCAAAAGATTCTGAAATCTCTGTTTCTCCAATCAGTTCAGCAGAGATTGCATGTGCAGAGAGTCGGGACCGTATCAAATTGAACCGACATTGGAAAATATGGTTTAGACATTATATAGAATTGAATAAATGGGATTTGATTGATATTAACCTTGACATAATCGAAGAAGCATATTCTTTGCCTGAGTTTTCTCACAACGATCCGGTAGATCGCATTATTACTGCAACCGCAAGATTACATAACTGTACAATCATGACTGCCGACAAAAAATTATTGGACTATCCGCATGTAACAACAGTTTGGTAAATATCCAGGGTCAGTTAGTATAGCATCTTTCGTGTTCACGTTAGAGGACGTGTGTCATCGCAACAATAAAGCGTTTTGTTCCATTCCGGATAACCTTTTTAATAATGTTAAAATGACTAAATCTGAAGACTTTGCGCAAGAATTAATAGACAGCGGTTACGATTTTTTCACAGGTGTTCCATGTACCATTATTGGCAATCTGATTACAACCCTTACAGAGATGCCTGACGTTACATATATTCCTGCTGTAAGGGAAGACGTTGCGGTTGGTGTTGCAAGCGGGGCATATATGGCGGGAAAGATACCTGTAGTATTAATGCAAAACTCCGGGCTGGGACAATGCCTGAACACTCTTACCTCTCTCAACCTCATTTACAAGCTTCCCTGCTTATTAATAGTAACGTGGCGGGGCTTTGGAAGTAAGGATGCACCTGAGCACCTGGTGATGGGCAGGATATGTGAAAAACTTCTCGACACTGTCGGCATTCCACACCACACCTTTAACCCGGACAATATTAAGGTTCTCATAAATATGTCATATAAATTAATCACTGAAAATAACGAGCCTCTGGCCCTTTTTCTCAAGAAAGGCACAATTGATTGAATTATAGAGAAGCAATAACGACTATAACGGAATTCCTGACAGATCAGTTGGTTGTCTGTGCTAATGGCTTGATAAGCAGAGAAACCTTTACGATAAGAGACAGGACCGAAAACTTTTACATGATAGGATCAATGGGAATGGCCTCGTCAATCGGCCTTGGAGTAGCGCTAAACAAACCATCAAGAAAAGTAATTATTCTGGATGGAGATGGGAATTTGCTGATGAATCTCGGCTCTTTACCGATGATTGGTTCTCTCCGACCAAAAAATTTCTTGCACATTGTACTGGACAATGAAGCTTACGCGTCAACAGGAAATCAACCAACTATTTCCAACGTAATAGAACTTGAAGATATTGCAAAGTCGGCTAAATATGCTTATATTAAAAGAGTGACAACTGATGAGGAACTGAGAAGAGAGGTAGTACATACTCTTAAAAATGACGGCCCTTCACTCCTTCTCGTAAAAATATCTGATAAAGAAGAAGATAGAGAGACCGGCAGGGTAACATATAGCCCCGAAGAAATCAAAGAGAGGTTTATGTCCGTTATAGATAAATAATGAAAGTAATTGGACTCCTTACGGGAGTAAGTCCCCCCTGCTCTCGCAGGGAATCCAGGAAAGTAGGATGGGAAATGCCCACCATTCGTGCCTTTACAACTGGAAATTTATAAACAGGAGGAAACAATAGATTTGAAAAAGATGGTTCTGTTGAATCCCGGACCTGTGTGTACTTCCGAGAGGGTAAGAAATGCGCTTATGAAGGGTGACATGTGTCACCGCGAAAGTGAATTCTCAACGCTCCTGAGCAGTACACGGAAAAAGATTCTCCATGCCTTTGCTCCAAATGGAGACTATACGACAACAATCATTACCGGCTCCGGCACGGCTTCCCTGGAGGCCGGCGTCTGCTCTTCATTAAGTGAAGGCAAAAAAATATTAGTTGTAAATAATGGTGTTTACGGCGACAGGATATCACGTATTGCATCTGCGTATAAATTTAATAAAGTTGAACTCCAATACGACTGGTGTGAACAACCGAACTTGGAACAGATTGAAGATGCCGTCTCAAAAGATTCCGAGATAGAAGTAGTCGCAATGGTCCACCATGAAACCACTACAGGGTTACTGAATCCGATACATGAGGCAGGTGAGATAACCAACAAATATGGCAGGACATTCCTCCTGGACTCGGTCAGCGGCCTTGGCGGAGAAGAGATTGATCTGGCAACGGATAATGTGGATATATGTATCGGCACTGCAAACAAGTGCATTCAGGGCCTGCCAGGATTGTCATTTGTCATTCTAAAACAAGATGAGGTAAAGAGATTGAGAAGCATACCGCAACGTTCCCTTTATCTTAACATTATTGCACAACTCGATGAGCAGGAGGAAAAAGGCGAATGTCCGTTTACACCATCTGTGCACACATTTTACGCCTTCGACGAGGCGTTAGATGAGTTTCTGGAAGAAGGCATCCAAAACCGTATCAATAGGTACAAAAAAGCCTCATCGTTCTTAAGGCAGGAATTCAAAAGACTTTCCCTGGAGCTGCTATTGCCTGACAAGCTCCTTTCCAATACTATCACAGCCTTGTACTTACCCAAAAACATGACTTATGCCAATTTGCATGATAGTCTAAAAAAAAGAGGTTTTATAATCTATGCCGGCCAGGGTCAATTAAGCAAAAAGATATTCAGGATTGCCAATATGGGAGAATTATCTATGGACGATTTACAATCTCTAATCAAGAACTTACAGGAAGTTTTAGCGGACTAAAAATGAAAGTTATAATGTTAGCAGCAGGCGTTGGGAAGAGGATGTCGGCAGTAACAAACATAATACCTAAATGCCTTATTAAAATCGGAGAAAAGACTCTCCTGGAGAGACACCTTGAAACAATATCCCTTCTGGGCATAAAGGATATTGTCTTTGTTGTAGGCCATTTCAAGGAAAAGATCAAGGTGGCCGTGGAAAACAGTAACAGCACCCGATTTAATATAAAATATATAGAAAACGAGCAATATACGAAAGGCAGTATCCTCTCGCTGTGGTATGCCAGAAATGAATTGAATGATGACGTCCTGATTATGGATGCCGATGTATTGTATCACGATAAGTTACTCATAAAATTAACTGAATCAAGTAGCAAAAGTTGTTTCCTGTTGGATGAAAACTGTGAAGATACCGGCGAAGAGATGATGTTATTTGTAAAAGGCGATAAAGTGATAGGAATCTCCAAGGTTTCTTCTTATGATTGTGACTTTAAGGGCGAAGGTGTTGGATTCCTGAAACTTTCGGCAAATGATGGCCACAAACTTAAAACTATACTTGAAGAATTTGAACAGGCGGGAAAAGTTGATGTTGAATATGAAGACTCTTTACACGAGTTACTTTCACATTGTACGGTTGGTTTTGAAAGAGTAGAAGATCTGCCATGGATTGAAATTGATTTTGAAGAGGATATAGAAAGGGCCAGGAAAGAAATCCTGCCAAGATTAGAAAATGCAAATAGAAGCTGAAAAAAAAAAGTTGATCAACCACCAGGCTTATACTCAGACAGCCCGATAATTGACAAATATATAATCCGCAAGATATCAGGATTTATTTCCGGATACCTATCAAGAACACCTGTCACACCAAACCAGGTTACTATCATAAGCTTGATATTAGGCATCATTTCAGGGGTTTTCTTTTCCCTGGGAGAATACACCTATACTATAACGGCTGGTTTGCTATATTTCCTATCTACCGTGTTTGACCAATGTGACGGTGAGGTTGCAAGGCTGAAGCAGATGGAGACTGAATTTGGCAGAAAGCTGGACATAATAGTAGATGCCATAGTAAATGCCGTAATCGTCATTGGAATTACAGTTGCGGTCTACACGAACATAGGATCTGTCCTTGTTATCATAGCAGGTTTTTTTGCAATGACGGGAATCACTATCTCGCTCCTCCTGGCAACATATTTCAGCCATGACAGTAAAAAAGATACCGGAGCAAAGGAGATGCTTGATAAGCTGAACAACAAAGACTTTTTCTACATTATCATGCTCTTAAGTGTTATCTTTAATCAGATGATATGGTTTCTCCTGATTATGGCGGTTGGAACAAACATTTACTGGATTGTTCACAAAATAGCCTATCGCTGAGATTGCTGAAAAGATTTGTTAGCCGTTTTATACATAACAAGGTATTCTTCTGTACTCATTGGCCTTTATGATATATTCAGCCCTCGGACGTTGATTTATATCCATTGGCAGATGGATTCTTTTGTCAAGAAATGAATGGAATTGACTGAGACCACCATCCAGATTTACTCCCTTTAATTCTTCCACCTTTTCCTCATTTAGCTTCATCACATATTTTTCATCCAGATAAATCAGGCAAATATCATATGCTCTATGGAAGGTTGGTGATAATGCCACTCCATTCGTGATATGATCGCTGCTATCGTCGGAAGGAACCGGTAGAATATGAGCAGCATCCACAAGGCGCAACTGCATTCTTGTCACTGCGCAACGATTATCATATGCACCCATTACTAATTTTCTAAAATTAGCATCACGAGAATACTTGCTTATACTTTGAAGTATTTGCTTTCTATCTGCTGCGAGGGCAGAAATATCTTCATGAGGAATGTCTTGTAATTCGACTGCTTTTGACAGCATTGCCGTCAGGTTGCTTTCCGCACCATACAGATGTAAAGAAGCAGCATTGAGGCAGTAAGCTAGGAATTGATCCGCCCTTATTCCAATAGCAATTTCATCATTATCTTTTGTTGTAAAAGACAAACCATTCTGTAAGGCGTCATGCAAGGCTGTAATGTTGATTTGTACTGATGGTGAACCTGCTGTAAAATTACTGTGCTTCCTGAGATCAAAACCAGCGAATACCCTTAAATCAGGATGATAACCCATAAGGACTGTCAGGCCATTTGGGTTGATGGGAAGAGGCGATGATACAGATGTCATTTGTATTCTGAATTCATCTGGCAAGAAAACCCGTCCGCCATGTGTAAGAGTCCAGATGTAGACCCAAAGACTATAGGTATCCCCCAAATAGCTGACGAAAAATTTACGAGGATGAGTTCGGACAGATTCAGAAACATAGGCTGCAATCCCACCAGATTCCTGAATAGCTTCTATCAATTGATTGACAATTACATTTGGGCTAACTGCTGGCATTTATTTGTCCATTTGTTTTTTCTTATCTGGTCGCTTTCTTCCCCCATCTGATGGCAATGGTTCATCATTTTCAACGCCGTTCCATAATGCACCCGGATGAGAAATATTGTAAGTAGGTATTTTTCTATCTAATTGTTTAACTGGAAAACGTAGTTTTCCACCTTCCAAATACTCCTTTTCCAATTCAACACAAATCCATTTTCTTTTGAGTTTCTCTGCTGCTTCTCCGGTAACACAAGAACCACCAAACGGATCAAAAACTAAGTCACCCTTATCAGACAACATACGGATAAAGTATTCAGGAAGATCAACCGGGAATCTTGCAGGGTGGGGTTTGATTCCTAATTCCTTACATTTAGCCAGATATGACGAATTGCTTTCCGTATTAGCAATTGCTATAAGATTTGGAGGGATAGATGCTCCATTATCTTTTGAAAATTTGTGACTAATGTCATGCCCGCTCGGTCGGAGTTTTGCTTTATACCCATTTTTTAGCAACCCTTTCATTGAATCACTGTAGGGAATCAGGATTCTACGATTACTAGCTTTGGGCCAAGGCGTTTTTGACAGCCACCAAACGCAATTGACCGCATCTTTAACGCGAATACGACGAATGTTTACCCACTCGGCTGGCGTGGGAAGTTTCGATGGATTCCACCAAAAGAATTCTTGTGCCAAATGAAATCCATACTCTCGGCATAACATAATCATTAACTCATAGTGATATAATGAGCGAGTTGGTTGTCCTGCAATCCACGCGCCACCTATATCAATAACCAGAGACCCGTCCTCTCTCAGAATTCTATGGAAGTGTTCTGCAAATGAGCGGAACCAATCTAAGTAATCATGTGCATCTACGTTGCCGTAATCTTTTTTTCTAACAAGGCCGAAAGGTGGCGATGTCATAATGAGATTTACTGATTTACAAGATAAGGTTCTCATGTAATCAAGCGAATCTGCATGATAAATACAGCCTAACTTAGTTTTGCAAAATACCTTCATAAATCCTCATTTTTCTTGTGACAATAGGATTCCTAGAAATATATCGTATCAAATAAGTACATTATCTCCACTCAGTAGAAGCGTATTGAAGTTCAACAGAAGTATGTTTATTACAAAAGCAACAGTTATGTGCTTATCGTTGGCTGTCAGCTTTATTAATGAGAATAGATGGAAACTTCTCCAGGTATTGCTTATAATAGGCCAGAAATACTTCTCTCCGTTTTTAATACTATGCACATAACTTGGAGAATTAACTGATGAGTTTTCGATGTATAGATGTTAGTAGATGATATTATGGAAATCAAGGAGAAATTCAGGCCTATGTTCAGAGATGATATTGATGAAACGGAATTAAACGGAATTAAACAGATAGTGCAACATAATCATAAAGTTGTCAGATAATATTTGAGGCAGTCAATCTATGGAAACTATAGAAACGGTTTTGAGGAGCTAGCTTTTGAATACAAAAAGCCATTCTCAACTTGTGATTGAATATCACGAGAGAACAAAACACCTTCCGAATCGTCCGGCAAGCTCATCAGGTTATCTTGATTGGGCTAACGAGCCAAATCCTTTTAGAAGTTATGAAGGGACAAATACCTTAAAGCTACCTTTTGCAGATTCTGATCATGTAGCAAATTATTCTGATTTATTTGAAAGAAAAAATAATAAATTTCAAACCTTTTCTTTAAAGAATATAGCGCTTCTCCTGGAACTGTCCATGGGACTCTCCGCCTGGAAATCATATTCGGGAAACTCGTGGGTGCTTCGAATGAACCCCTCAAGTGGAAATCTGCACCCCACAGAGACCCATCTTGTCCTGCCTCCTTTACAGGAAAACAGTAATTCTG
>JBHHYW010000051.1:0-11082 GCA_046757745.1 Candidatus Scalindua sp. | reverse complement strand
AACCTGTAGCCACTACGCCTGCTCTCTACTCTACTGTCGCCGAAGGCCTAATTTATTTACTTTCTCTGCGCACTTTGCGTTTGCGGTGAATATCAGTGTCTACATCTGACCTAGACAAATCTATTCAATACATCAAGGGAGTCGGACCCAAAAGAGCCCAGACGCTTGGAAGACTGGGCATACACACCATAAAAGATCTTCTATATTACTTTCCCCGCACACATCAGGATAGATCCAGGGTAGAGAAAATCTCCAATCTGACAGATGGCGCAACTGCAATGGTGAAGGGTATTGTTTTCAATATTAAGTCATTCCGGACCAGAGGGTGGAAGAATGTCTTTGAGATATCTATTGGGGACGGGGCAGGTATTCTACAGGTTAAGTGGTTTAACCGGCCCTATCAGAGTGATATATTTCATGTTGATGATCATCTATTCTTATATGGCAAGGTCTCTTTATATAAGCAGTCACTTCAGATGGTGAATCCTGAATTTGAGATTGTAACAGAGGAAGATGGCTTTGCCAAGAGTGTGGGAATAATGCCAGTTTATCCACTGACAGAAGATGTCAGACAAACCAGTTTCCGCAAACTTGTGAAAACGGTTGTTGACGGGCATTTTCACAAGGTTGAAGAGATAATTACGAATGATATTATCAAGAAGCATAAGTTTGTACCAATTACTTTTGCAATCAAAAATATTCACTTTCCGGATTCTTTAGACAGCCTGGAAGAATCCAGAAGAAGGCTGAAGTATGAGGAATTCTTTGTTTTTGAGACGGCGATGGCACTTCGTAAACGCAGTATAAAGGAGGTTAACGGAAACAAATTCAAAATAGGGCCAAATGTTGAAAAGCATATAAACAAACTCTTTCCATTCAAGCTTACGAACAGCCAGGAGAACGTCATCAGGGAGATACATGAAGACATGTGCAGTGAAAGGCCAATGAATCGCCTTCTGCAGGGGGACGTTGGTTCCGGTAAGACCGCCGTGGCTGTTTATGCACTTTTTGCCGCTATTGCAAATGGTTTTCAAACAGCCTTTATGGCGCCTACAGAAATCCTTGCTGAACAGCACTATCGCACACTGGGAGACATGCTCTTGCAAGCCAAGGTAAAAATGTTGCTCCTCACAGGGGGCGCTAAGGCAAAGATACGGAAGGAAAATATTGAACGAATAAAACAGGGTAAAATTGATCTTGTCATTGGTACACACGCACTGATCCAGCAGGATGTAGAATTTAAAAAGCTGGGGTTGATAGTGATTGACGAACAGCACAAGTTTGGCGTAATGCAGCGTACGCGACTTAGACAGAAGGCACGCAAGCCACAACCGGACGTACTGGTGATGACGGCAACACCTATACCCAGGAGTCTTTCTTTAACGGTTTTTGGTGACCTTGATATTTCAACCATTGATGAACTGCCGCCCGGCCGCACACCGGTGGAGACATATCGTGTAACTGCAAAGAAAGAAAACGATGCTTACGGGTTTATTCGTAAGGAAATAGAGAATGGGAGACAGGCATTTGTCGTATACCCGTTAGTAGATGAATCGGACAAGCTCGACCTCAAGTCTGCAACTGTTGAAGCGAAGAGGCTCAGGGATGAGGTATTCACCGGACTAAATGTAGGGCTATTGCACGGTCAGATGAAATCAGATATAAAGGATTTGATCATGACTGATTTTATCAATCATAAATATGATATTCTTGTGTCAACAATTGTAATTGAGGTGGGAATTGATGTGCCTAATGCAACAGTAATGGCGATCGAGCATGCAGATAGATTTGGCCTCGCACAGCTTCACCAGCTTCGTGGCAGGATAGGGCGCAGTTCACACCAATCATATTGTCTGCTCTTCGGTACACCCAAAACCCTCGAATCCAGACAAAGGATTGCGACCATGCTGGCAACAAACGATGGATTTAAGATTGCAGAAGAAGACCTGAGGCTCAGAGGGCCGGGGGAGTTCTTCGGGACCAGACAGCACGGCCTGCCAGAATTTAAGATAGGAGACATAGTCAACGATTTTCCCATATTAAAGATAGCAAGAGACGATGCCTTTGAACTTGTCAAAGAAGGCCATAAATCTAAGAATTCAAAGAAACAAATGCTTCTGAAAAGGATTAAGGAAAGTTTCAAAGACAAACTTGATCTGATAAATACAGGATGAACTTAACGCATGAACGCAGAGGTAAAAATATTCTTTCCTCTAAGGAAGACAGAAAGAACAGGAAAATATATAAACTATTTCAGATTACTTTTCATTGTTTCTTATTGACAAACTATTCATCGTACTGCAGATGTGTGTCATCTAAAAAAGTATCCAATGGTAAGAAGAAGGGTGAAAATAACAAAAAGAACGGAAATAAGTATTTAGCGTGGGTGTATGTAGAATCCGCTAACTTTATGAGGCGTTATTGTTCGCAAGCCGGGAGCTGGCATCAACGCAAGGTGTCTATAACAAATCAGATCGTAGCGAAAAAGACATTAAGCAACAAGATAGCCAGAGCGTGTTACTTTATCATAAAGGACCAAGCAGATTTTGACCCTGAAATGTTATTTAAGTAAGAACGTGAATGGAGCGGGGAACTAAATACTGAATTTTATGGTTATCAAACCAAAAACAAATGGAAGCTGCTTCGTTCACAAAAAAAATAAAAGGAGGACGATGTAGATCTGTTATTAAATAGGACAGTGAACCGGTAAAGGGGTTGGTAACCAATCCGCGAGATTTGATTGGAAAGCTGTTCCATCGATAAAGGCAAAGAAGTTTGAAAAAATTTTAATTATATTTCTGCCTGTATCCAGTCAATAAGATTTTTTTCTTTAGCTCTGGATAATCACTTTTCTATAGCCAATTATAAATCTTTTTTATATTTCTATCTCTTCCATGGATAATCACTCTACAAAAGCATCATATATCCTTACTGGGTCGTCTTCTTGTACGTACCCTTCTATGCTTTTAGGAAATAAATCCATCTGGTGTCTATTGCCCTGTTTATATTCCAACCGCCTAACCCTCCTTCCTTCTTGTTTGGATGTATATTTGTCACAATTCTTACTCGAATGGACTATTTTATAACAACAGGGCAACTTCTTGTATCGATAAAATAATTGTGACACAGCCTGATAGCCGGGAGTCGTTGACTATCTCCTAATATTTTATAAAAGAATAGCCTCGACTCCGTCCCGAAGGGTAGAAGCAACGGCTCAAAGGGACTGCAATCGCTTTAAAACTCAAAGAATTATTCATTATTCCACAGCTTTGTCATTAAGCATTTTCCTTTTACGCACATAAGATGTGTTAAAGTAATCATATATTGTATTTGCGTCTTTAGCAGTAATACTTTCAACCTTATTCAACTCGTTTAATGAGGCGCCCCTTAGCTTCTGCGTGTCACCAAAATGATTTAACAGGTTCTTTTTCTTAACCTTCCCGATTCCTGAAATCTTATCAATGGGTGATTCGTAATACTGTTCCTTCCTCAATTTCTTATGATACGCTAAAGCAAATCTATGTGCCTCATCACGAATATTTACCAAGAGTCTTAACTCAGGAGATTGCTGATTTAAAATAATCGGATTGGTCCTGTCACATATAAAAATACGTTCATCCAGTTTCTTCTTAGAACCATCATTTCCTATATCCTTAGCCTTGCTTTTTGCAAGTGCTATGACGTCCACCCTGTCAATGCCAAGCTCATCAAATACCCTCCTGGTTATACTCAAGTGTCCCTTCCCGCCGTCAATTACCGCGAGATCAGGAAAATCGTCCTCCCGGAATGCCCTTGAATACCTCCTCGTTAAAACTTCGTACATCATTGCGTAATCATCGGATTTAGAAACCGTCTTAACCTTATACCTCTTGTATCTACTCTTTACGGGCTTGCCATTTTCAAACGTAACCATTGAGCCTACAGCTTGCTTTCCCCCGATATTGGATATATCAAAACACTCCATCCTCTTCGGTATGTTTGTCAGTGCCAGGTGTTTCTTTAATGTAGCCATAACCGCTTCTATACCGTCGTCAGTTCCCTGGTGAATGTTAAATGCATTCATGGCGTTATTTGTAGCCATCTCCAGCAACTTAAGTTTCTCTCCTCTCTTTGGACATAGCACCTTTGTCTTATGCCCTTTTTTCTCACTCAGCAGTTCTTCTAATATTTCCTTGTCTTCACCCTCAACAGGCATCACTACCTCATCCGGGATATATCTTGTGTGGCTGTAAAACTGATTAATAAAGGAGCGGAAGATGTTGTCTAACGTATTATTCATGGTTGAGAATCTGTACGATGCTATATCCTCAAGATTACCGCTTCTTATAAACATTGCCTGAATCTGTATACGATTTCCCTCTCCAAAATATCCAAAAACATCCCTGTCCACAAATTTCATCGTACTAATCTTCTGTTTCTCCACTGTCTTTTCTATTGCCTTTATGCGGTCCCTGAACTTAGCCGCTTTTTCATATTTCATCACCTTTGACGCCTCATCCATATTCTTTCTCAGTACCTTCAATAACTCCACGTTTTTACCTTTGAGAACCAGGACAATCTCATTTATTAACCCCGTATACGCCTTCTCATCGATCATATCACAGCACGGCGCCACACATTTTCCTATCTGATAATACAGGCACGGCCTCACCCTGCTTTTAAACACATTGTTTGAACATTTTCTGATAGGAAATATACTATTTACATACCTCAAAGTATCGCGCACTGCCCTTGCAGATGAATAAGGGCCGAAGTAAAGAATACCGTTTCCCTTTCTTGACCCCTTACCTTTACCGGAAGACGGTTCAACCTGCCTGACAGTAACCGGAAAAGGAAACTTCTGGTTCATATCCAGCTTGATGGATACAAATGTTTTGTCATCACGCAGATTGATGTTGAATCGAGGTTTGAATTGTTTAACCAGGTTGTTTTCAAGAATGAGAGCCTCTTTCTCTGTGTCCGTCAATACAAAGTCAATATCAGCAATCCTCTTTACAAGGAATTTAATAAACAACCTTTCATCCCCTGAACTCTGGAAGTAGCTCCGGACACGGTTCTTAAGGTTCTTTGCCTTGCCGACATAAATAACTTCATTTCTGGAATCCTTCATCATGTACACGCCAGTGCCTGTCGGAATAATCTCAAGTTTCTTTAATAGTTTCTTATTTTCAATCTTAATCATTACTATATTTCGTGACTATAAAAGATGTAACTATGCAATTTAAACGTATTTAATAATACCAGAATACTTTCCAACTACAAATCAGTTTTAATTCTTTAGGCAGGTGTAACAGGATTTACAAGATTTTTTATTCTTTTTTTTAATGAACTGTATCTGGGAATATGCATTGTGCCGTTGATTGTAAGTGTATTCATGCTGGGAGGTGGAATATTCTATCTTATCAGGGGGAGAAAAGGCTGATGCGCAATTCATTCATGGTTTAACGTTACATCGTCCGACAAAAACAACCCCTTCTTCTACAACTAATGTTTTTGCCTGTAGATCGCCGATAAGGTGTGCTTTTTGCTTAAGTACTACTTTGTCAGATGCTGTAATCTTCCCTTCCAACCGACCCTCAATAATGGCGCTTTTTGTATTAATGGCCGCCTTGGCAGTGCATGTTTCACCAACCACTAATTCTCCGTTGTCAGTTATTATTTTTCCGTCAACATTTCCATCAATCCTCATTTGCCCATCAAATTTGATTGTACCTGTAATCTTACAGTCAGGTGTCTGATATGCCATTTCTGTATCATTACTAAATTCTATTTGAGCATCATTTGATGATTTAGGTATTTCCGGGCTTTTCGGTACAGATGGATCCGGTTTTTTATCTTTTTTCTTTCCAAACATGATTTTTGGCATTTAGATTATTGTTGGTGTTATAGAACTGATGTTGGATATTAGCATTCATTGTTAAAAATTTCAATATAATACCGGTAAGATTTGTTTTTATTATCACGGGAATACTCCTTTTTTACCTAATTATAGATTTCTTCGAATAAAATGAGTGAGAGAAGTATCAATATGGAGTTAGTATGCACAATTATTTTAATTGAAATCAATGCTATCTGCAGTAAAATGTACAAACTGCCAATGGCTGATAAAAAGACTTTAATGTACTGAACAAAAGCTGAAAGGAGCTATTAATGAAAATTTCAATGGAAAGCGAAACGAGGATCAAGTTGATTCCGGAAACTGAACATGAGAAAGAGAGTCTTGATGCTTTGTGGAAGCTTGTTATACGTTGCGATAAGGATAGTAAAGTGCTCTGCCCCATAGGTTCCTACTTACCGGCAACAGATGACGGCGCCAACTTTGTTATACAGGATCAGTGATCAGGAAAATAGAGTGTTCAGTATGCAGTTTGCCACTCATCTGAACTAAAAATCTCACGTCACACTGCCCAGAACTCGTCATTGAGAGAAGCTAGGGAATAAATTCCTTAAATGCTGGCTCAGGTTTGCCAGCCTGTACCTGTTTGTCCTTCAGGTGGACAAAATTGAACCAGCATAGTCATTTACAGAATTTAATCTCATAAACTCTCTCGCTCCTTATACTTAATACTTGACATTTCAGATCATTGTTGTATAAAAATACCATATTATTGGCGCTTGGTTGAAGACTATATTGTTATAATAAGAGATTTCGTCCCAGGATTCTATATTTCTTTATACACATTTTGATGTTATCAGGAACCTTTTTTATGGAGGAGAAAAATGAGTAACGATTTTCTCGCAATTATATTAATGTTAGGTGTTTTAGGTGTTGTAATAATCGCATGGCGTATTCGGGCTGAAAAGGATAAAAACAACGTAGGACCAATAAGAAATCCTGAACTCTCAGAAGCAGGCAAAAGAAGGCAGATGCAAACCTCTATAGAAAGGCTCGAAAGAAAACAAGCTGAGGTTTCAAGGAAACTTGATCAGGTTTTAGCAGCCAGGACAAAAACTGTAAAAAAGGCAGCTCCAAAAACTACAGGGACCAGGAAGACTGCCAGTAAGGCAAAAACGAAGAAATAATAGGAATTCTTGATTTTAAAATGAAGAATTGAGTCATAAACCTGAGCTGCATGTTGTCTGAAGATATGTGACTGTGTAATGCAGCTAAAGGGTGTAACTACCTTCTCTCATCCACAAATATAAAAATGATGGGTTTGTTTCGCTGTCGCCCGGATGACTCCGGATGCCAGCTCCCGTCCACGCCAGAAAGACTATTGACGGGCTGGCGACCAAGCATCAGGCGTGTTTGCCAGACGTGCCTTTTGGCGGGCGGCTGCATTCAGACGGGCTTGCCCGATGGTTTGTTTGGCGAAGCACACAACCCATTCTACCTGTAATCCTGTGTATTCTTCACAATAAATATAACTTTAATACTCTATAAATCATTTTGCGTTCTGGGGTTTTGCCATGGGGGAAACTCACAAAAAATTTAATGTGCGAGTAGCAGAAGATAACAAGACAGTTTTGTTGGACTGTGATATATCTACAGATGAGCTTGAAGAGTTAGTGGCTGACATAAGCAAAGAACTTGAAGCTCTTGGTATTGAGGATCCGCCTGATGGGAAACAATTAAAGGAACAACTAAGTTCTGCCGCAGAGAAAGGTCATCATCTGGTGGATTTTATTCTCATTGAAGAGAAACCACCCGTTCCGCTTTTGCGTATAACGGATGATGGAGTGGCGGTCTTATTGAACTGTGATGTAATCACCGATAAACTTGATGCGTTAGTGGCTTCCATAAGTGAAGGTCTTCATGCGCTTGGTATTAAAGAGAATCTGCCGGATAAGAAAAAATTGAAGGAACAACTTGCTTCTGCCGCAAAGCAAGATCCCCATCTGGTGGACTTTGTTCTAATCAAGGGTGAGCCTCTTGTGCCACCTCAGGATGGAAAGGTTGAATGGGAGGGTGATTTGTTCAAGGTTAGTTTTGTCAAGGACCCGGCTACGGGCAAGATAGACTATCGAGAAAAAGGGGCTCATGACTCCGTTGTGAAGGATACGCTGTTGGGTCGCCAGATTCCCGCCAGGGAGGGAAAAAACGGTCTGAATGTCTTCGGGGATACACTCCTTGCCGGAGAACCGAAGAAGAACTTCCCGGAGGCCGGAGATAATGTGCGCCTTGACACTGGTAAAAATGCTTACTATGCTCAGATAAACGGGCGCGTTCATCTGACCAATAATGTTCTTTCTGTAAAGGAGAAGTACATTGTTGAAGAAGATGTCGATATGACAACAGGGAATATTTCACATACGGGTACGGTTGTAGTCAACAGGGACGTACTCAGTGGCGCAAAGATTGAGGCTGACGGTAATATTGAAGTCCATGGTACCATAGAAAATGCGGAGATACGGTCAAAGGCTGATCTTATTGCTCATGGCGGCATAAGACAGGCAGAGGGCAACAAGATTGTGGTTGAGGGTGGTATTCAAGCAAAGTTTGTAGATGGCGGAGATCTCCAGGCAAAAAAAGACATTGTAATTGAAAAAGAGTTCGTTAATTGCAACATCAGGACACTTGGAGCAGTAATAATCCCCAGAGGCGCTATAGTAGGAGGAGAAATAGTTGCCCTCAAGGGCATATATGCCGGATATACTGGCAGCAAGACTTATGTTCCCACGATGCTTGTTGCGGGTGAAGATTTCAGTGTCAGGAACAAATTATCTTTCAGAAATAAAAACATAGAGAGGATCGAAACGGAGGTGTCACAACTTAGAAATTTTGCAGATTCTCAAATGTCCAGCCAAAAAACGGTCTTCACCTCTAGCCAGGATGAACTCACAAAGACACTACTTAAGATTTCTGAGTTGGAGAAGGAACTGAAGAGCGTGATTGAAGAAGTGAAAAATATCGAGGCTCAAACACTGAGCAATGGCAAAAGGCTTGTGAATGTGGGAGTTAAACTATTTCCGAAAACGACTATTTCTCTTGGAGATGAAATATTAACGGTAGAGAAAGAGACCGACGGGCCGGTTAAGGCTGAGATTGTTGAAGGAGAAATTCAGCTTAGTCAAGGGGAGAGGTCTCCTGATATATAAGGACGGTAACAAGACCACGGAAAACCACCGAAGTGCACAGAGGTAAGAATGGGATACTAGTATAACGATTCCTAATTAACATAGCATAGATTGATAGTAACCGCTTCAGGTTGCGTATTGTGCGCAGGCTAAAGCCTGCGGCTGCCTCTTCTTGCTGTTGCAATTTTGGAAACACACTACAAGATATCCGCCAGAGGCGGGCTCCATAATTTCTAAAGAAAGGGAGTGATATTGTAATGAAAAGCATTACTATTATTAAACATCAATTTTCCTAAATCTTCTAAAGTCATTATTTAATAAGCAAGATTTGTTGTGGTTTGCAGGCAAGCATTTGTGTGGTATAATCATGTTTGTTCTAAAACACTGTATTTCTTAATGATGCACCCAAATAACTCAAAAAAAAGTAAGTTGTTTGGGTGCCATCTCTGTTGCTTTTCTCGTTTTTCCATAGAAAACTTTCATACGTTCAAATTGTTTATCTGTTATCTTTAACAACCTCACATCCCCATCATCCGGCAGAAAAAGGGGAAAAAAGGTGTCACATCTTGAATAGTGAATAGCTTATTGACATAAATAAAGTGATATGATATTGTCTCGGTATGACAAGGCAATTGCGAATTGAATATGAAGGTGCGTTTTATCATGTTTTATCACGAGGGAACGAGCGAAAAGAGGTTTTCCAGGATGATAAAGACCGTAGCTTGTTTACAGAAGTACTTGGGGAAATGTCTTTAAGGTTTTCCGTTGACATCTTTGCGTATGTACTCATGGGAAATCATTATTTATGTTGATCTCAACATAACACTATCATTTGTTGCTCAGGACTAACAGATCAAATATATCGAAATGCATGCACTGGTTAGGAGTTACATATACACGAAGGTTTAACATAAGGCATCGTCGTAGCGGGCATTTATTTCAGGGGCGGTTCAAATCATTTCTCATTGAAAATGATAAATATCTTTTAATACTTTCTTGTTATATTCATCGTAATCCATTACGGGTAGGGATTGTAAGACGGCTGGTAGATCATAAATGGAGTAGCTATAAAATATATGCTTATGGAAAACCATCACCTGAATGGTTAAAGACAGATGATCTTCTTTCTCAAATCCCTGGAAAGGATAAAAACAGGGGATATAAGGAAATAGTTCAAAATTATTCCAAAGAGGAGAAGGGGGTATGGGAGGATTTTTGGCATGGTTCGCTTTTCGGGAGTAAAGAGTATTGCGATTATATTAAGTCTAAATACATATCAAAAATGAAGCTGGACGTTGAAATTCCTCAAAAACGCCTGGTTTTAAGAGAGGAAGATTTGAATACAACAATAAGAAAGGCTGCTTCCGCTTTAGAATGCAATATCAGTAGTCTCATTAATCCTAAGAGGATAAGTGGCTTAGATAAAGATAAACGCGACATACTGATATTATTATGGAATACAGGTTTATACAGGAATCATGAGATTGCAAAAATATTTAATATTAGTTATTCTTCCGTCAGCAAACAAGTAAGCAACATAAAGTTGAATTTAAAGTAGGAATTACAAACAAAGAAAATATTTGAAAAGGCTAATCCACTATTCAAGATGTGACACCATGCTCCACACGGGTTCAAACCCGTTCGATCTGGTAGTTACAGCCCGTCTCTGGATCCTGTGCCCGCTTGTCATCCTTATTATTATGCACGGCCTGGTGGTGTTTGCGTTCGCTAAGGGACTGGCCTTCTTGTAAATCCTGAACCAATTCTTATACAGCAAAGAATAAGATTAATTCACTTGAATTAAGCAATCAACCTAATTATTATACCCTTGGTATTTCAATCCGCCTACGCAGAGAGTGCGGATATGCTACGGCGCCACGCCTGCCAAAGTCTTGTATGGCGGGCAGGAATTTCGCCTGTGAGGCTCAACAATCTACTAGACTTCATATCATACAGACATATAATCCATCAGATAATGTATATGCTTTTCATAAAGTAGTAATCTAGCCTTTCTGGGTATCATTACAATAGTGGTGTTATACAGAAACTTTATAATAACTTTTG
>JBHHYW010000050.1:0-11104 GCA_046757745.1 Candidatus Scalindua sp. | reverse complement strand
CGGAAGGGCAATAATTAAAAGACGGAGAGCAAAGGGACAAAAACTGAATACATAGTCTATAAAGTCGACAATTTCTTGCTTTCTTGATTGAAAATCGTTACCTTATCGACTGTTTTACCAGGGGCGTATTGTCATACGCCCCTACGGTGTGTTAAAGAAAAATGTTTAATAAAAAGTAGGGGCTGTTTCCCAAACGGCCCAAATAAAAAGGTTCGTTTGGGAAACGAACCCTACATACAAATTTAGCTATCACTCGTTATATAAATATGGCCTGCCTCCTAATCTTCGTGCTAATGAGTGAGAGAAACGCTAATAATTATACATTTCAACATCTTGCTGCTTTTTCTAACAAATGTAACCTCAACGTGTTCAGTACTGCATTTGCCGCACGTCTTTTTATATCTATTCTTGAGCCGAAAAAGCGATATTCCTCACATTCCAGATCTACATTTATTGCGGTTGCGACATAAACCAGCCCCACAGGTTTCCCTTGGTCAATTCCTTCCCCAATACCGGCAGGTCCGGCTATTCCGGTAACAGCCAATCCTATATCGGTCTGTATTCGTTCTCTTACACCGAATGCCATTGCTTTTGCCACCTCTGCGCTTATTACCCCATGTTTTTCAATGAGTTTTCCATCAACGTTGAGCAGGTCATTCTTTGCCTTATTACTATAAGAGACTATTCCTCCTGAAAAGAAATCTGAACTACCCTGGACATTTGTCAACAGATTTGAAACCCTTCCTCCTGTACAGGACTCAGCGACTGCTAATGTTGTGGCCTGTTTCTTTAAAAGTTTTGAGATAATGTCTTCAAGAGCATCTTCGCCTTTACTAAAAACAAATATCCCCAACTCCCTGCAAATTGCTTCTTCAATCTCACTAAGCATAGAGATTGCTTTTTCCTCTTCTATATCGCTTACTGTGATACGTATGGAAACGATGCCATCATTTACAAGTGTGCTGTAAGACAAATGCTCGTCAGGTTGAATTATTTCCTTGGTTTTCTCGTCAAGTATAGATTCTGACATCCCAAATGTATTAATTACCCTGGTACATCTTTCTCTTCTATCATTTGATTCTCGAAGAATATATGGGAGAACCCAATCCTCAAACATTAACGTCATCTCGGCAGGTACACCTGGCAGGCAAACAATATTGGATTGAGAGGCGCTTACAAGAAAACCTTGAGCTGTCCCTGTTGCGTTGTGGATGACAATACCACTCTCCGGTATCATCGCCTGCTTTAAGTTATTAATATACTTGTGGCTATGTGCGCCTTTAATTAAGCTCTCGATATGATATACGGAATCATCATCTGTTACTAATTTGACATTACAGAAATCGGCAACAGTTTCCCTTGTAATGTCATCCCTCGTGGGCCCTAATCCTCCTGTTATTATAACCAGATTTGCTCTCTCTGATGCAGTTTGAAGAGCAAGTCTTAAATCTTGAGAATTGTCGCCAACAATTGATTGATTTATAACATTGAAACCAAGTTCTGTTAGTTTTAATGCGGCAAATGGCGCGTTCAAATCTCTGAACTGGCCAGACACAAGTTCAGAGCCAACAGATATTATTTCTACTTTGTTCATAAGTTAACAATATCATTTATCAAGGTGTGGTATAGAGACTCCAGCTTCAGTAAATGATGCCGTCTGTGTCAGGATACTTACACCAGCCTCAATCAAACTCATTGCCAATACGGCGCCGGTACCTTCCCCGAGTCTTAAATCCAGATCTAAGATTGCTTTTTTCCCCAATTTTTCCAGTGCGATATTATGGCCGTTTTCTGCGGATGCATGAGATGATAAAAGATAGTTATTTACCTTGGGTTCTATAGCACATGCTATCAATGCAGCGGCGGTAGAGATAAATCCGTCAATCAATACTGGTATCCTATGACGTGCTGCAGCGAGGCACAGACCCGCAATACTACCAATTTCAAATCCTCCCACCTTTGAAAGAATGTCTATCGGGTCTGATGTGTCAGGTTTATTAATATCTAATGCTCTCTTGATAATACTTATCTTTTTTTTCATACCCTCATCATCTAAACCGGTGCCTCTTCCGGT
Source organism: Candidatus Scalindua sp. (assembly GCA_046757745.1). Classification (GTDB taxonomy): domain Bacteria; phylum Planctomycetota; class Brocadiia; order Brocadiales; family Scalinduaceae; genus Scalindua. Next base: position 9,030 of record JBHHYW010000050.1, on the reverse strand, counting down.
TACTTTACTTACATCTACTCCAGTTAAACATGCAATTATTGCGCTACTTGGTGTAGTATTGGCTATTCCCATATCTCCAGTGGCAACAATGTCCAGGCCGTTACAGAGTTCTTCCTTAATAACTTCTATGCCCGTTTCCAGAGACTTTATTGCCTGTTCTCTGGACATTGCCGGCCCGCATGCAATATTACCGGTTCCATAACCAACCTTTTTTATCTTTAGGCCCTCAACAGGCTCAAAATCAGCCCTTACGCCACAATCAACTACAACTACCCTTGCCCCTGCATGTCGTGCGAAAACACTTATAGTGGCTCCTCCATCAAGAAAGTTATTTACCATCTGCCTGGTTACCTCTTGAGGAAAAGCGCTTACACCTTCACTGGAGACTCCATGGTCTCCAGCCATTGTAAAAACAACTTTGTGTCTTATTGTAGCTTCTGTTGATCCTTTTATAGAGGCGTAAATAGTTGCAAACTCTTCCAGTCGTCCAAGGCTTCCGGCAGGTATTGCCAAGCTATTTAATCTATCTCTTATATTTCCATCTGAGTCTATCGAAACCTCCTCGATATTTTCTATGGTTTGATTTAAAAGTTTCATAACAATTCTAAAATTCGTAGAATTTGTTGGAGCCAGGGTTTTCACTACAGTGATGGTGTGTAGTTTGATACTGGAATCAGGGGGCTTTTACCAGTTAATACAGCCATACTCTCAACATTGAGAAAAGTCTGTCAATTTCAAATGGCTTTGCCAGGTAGTCGTTGGCTCCTGCTTCAATGCATTTAGAACGATCTCCCTTCATTGCCTTTGCTGTCAGCGCTATGATAGGGAGTTTTTTAAACCGCTCCTGTTTTCTGATTTCTCCGATGGCCGTATATCCGTCCATTTCAGGCATCATGATATCCATTAGCACCAGATTAATATCAGGATTGTCATTCAGGCATGCTATACCCTCTTTACCATTTTTTCCAACTAATATCTTTAAGCTTTTTTCTTCGAGAACCTTTTTGATTGAAAAAACATTTCGCATGTCATCGTCTACTACAAGTATCTTTTTACCAGCCAGGATCACCTCCTTGTTATGAATCATTCTAAGTATCTTTTGTTGCGTCTCAGGAAGGTTTGTTTCGACACGGTGCAGAAACAAGGTAGTCTCGTCAAGGAGTCTTCGATGGGAACCTTCTCCTTTAACAATGGTTGATTCTGCGGATTCATCTATTATTTTCTTTTCTTCGTTAGTAAGTTCCCTGCCGGTATAAACGATAACGGGGACCTGTGGGATTTCTTCATTATTTCTGATCTTGCTGAGTAATTCCAGGCCGGACATATCCGGAAGGGAAATGTCTAAGACTATACAGTCATACTTTCCCGATAATATCTGATTATAGGCATCCTTGGCGGTTGAGGCAATCGTGGTCACGACATCTTCAGTGCCTATTATTTCGGATATTAATTTTGCGTGTTCCACATTATCTTCTACTACAAGAAGGTCTTTTACAGATTTTGATATTACTTTATTAAGCTTTTCAAACACCTGGTCAATTATTTCCGGGCTTACGGGTTTTGTTGCATAATCTATAGCCCCCATTTTAATGGCATCTAATCTTTTGTCAGATGCAGACATGAAATGAACTGGAATATGGCGGGTTTCAGGGTTGTCTTTAAGCCTTGTCATAACAGTCCATCCGCTGATACCGGGGAGTTCTACGTCCAGTATAATACCACTTGGCTTGTAATAATCAGCAAATTGAAGACCTGTTTCTCCGTTTCCTGCTACCAGAGATTTAAAACCATGTTCACGTGTTAAATCTCTGAGGATTTTAAGAAATTTAGGATCATCTTCTATAATGAGGATAGATTGGTCTTTAGGAGAGATTCCTTTTCTGTCATCCTCAATTGCCTCAAATGCATTTTCCAACTGGGCGCTCAGGGTTGAAGGCGTTGGAGCAGGGGTTTTCTGTCTCAGGTTTCCAGTTTCACGTTTTTCTGGTTTAATCTCTGATTCGAAGGTCTCCGGCAGGTATAGTGTAAATGTGCTTCCCTCACCATATATGCTTTCAATACGGATTTCTCCACCAAGTAGGAGGGCAAGTTCTCTGGAAATTGAAAGCCCGAGTCCGGTTCCACCATATTGCCTGCTTGTAGTACCGTCTGCCTGATGAAAAGCCTCAAATATTAGTTCATGCTTTTCTTCAGGAATACCTATTCCTGTATCTGAAACTGAAAATACAACAGCCTTTGCGCGATCAATACCTTTCTTGTGTAGTTGCGTTTCATTGTATGACTGGTCATCAGGACGGCTTATAAACAGAGTGACTCCACCCTCACTCGTAAACTTGAATGCATTTGAAAGGAAGTTTTTAACAATCTGCCCCACCCTTTGTTTGTCGGTGTGGATATATTTGGGCAAGTCGTCGGCGATATCAACTTTCATATATAGATTCTTTTCTGTGGTAACCGGCTTGAAGTTTCGTTTCATGGCAGTGGAAAAATCTTGAATATCCATGTCATCTATATTGATATCCATTTTCCCTGCCTCTACCTTGGAAATATCCAGTACCTCGTTAATAAGCTGCAGGAGTTCTGAACCGGAAGAGTAGATGGATTGTGCGGACTCCACATGGTCTTCTGTCAGATGGCCGTCTTTATTGTCTGCAAGGAGTCTTGATAAGAGGAGGATGCTGTTCAGGGGCGTCCTTAGTTCGTGAGACATATTGGACAGAAATTCTGATTTATACTTACTGCTTAGTTCTAAGTCCCGTGCTCTAGCTTCTATGATCTTTCTGGCTTCTTTCAGGTCCCTGTTTTTTCTTTCTACATCTTCTTTTTGTTCCTCAAGCTCTTCGTTGATCTGGCGAAGTTCTTCCTGTTGTGCTTGTAGTCTTGATTCAGATTCTTTTAAGGCTCTGGCATTTTCTTCAAGCTCTTCATTGCTTTGCCGGAGCGACTCTTCGCGTGCCTGAAGCTCTTCAGCCTGCTGCTGTGTCTGTTCAAGAAGATCCTTAGTTTGACTTCTGGATGCAACAGAATCCAGTGCAATGGCAATGCTCTCCTCAACCAGCTCTAGAAAAGTCAGATGAGTATCATAGAAATCATGGAAGGACCCCAACTCTACAACACCTTTTACCGCATCATTCAGTATTAATGGGAATATCAGGATGTTTTTCGGGGCGGCGTCTACCAAACCAGAATTAATATTGATATAATCATCCGGGCAATTCGTAACAAGAATATGTTTTTTTTCCACTGCGGCCTGACCTACCAGACCCTCACCGAACATGAATTCACTCAAGGCATTCTTTCGTTGCACGTAGGCATAACTACCGATTTGTTTAAGACGTTTAGCCCTACCGGACATATATAACATTCCGACCTGTGCATCTAGATATTCGGCAAGGTAGCCAATGATATTCCTGCCCAATGTTTCAATCTCCTGTTCACCGCGCATTCTTACACTCAGTTCCATTTGGCCGGTCTTAAGCCAGTTATGGGCATCGTTCTTTTCCGTCGTAAGGCGTAAATTGGAAAGCATATCATTAAAGCTATCAGCTAATTCTCCAATTTCACCACTGGATTTTATTACAATTTCATGGTCGAGTTGCCCTTCCGAAATACGCTTAGCTGCTTTTGACAGTATGGATATAGGCCCCGTTATGCTCCTGGTTATCAGGAAACACAATATAAACATTGCCAATGTAGACCCGCCAGTCAGACCAGAGTATACGATGACAGACACTATTTTATCAGCGGATAATTTTGTTGCATACATAAGAATCTCCTGGAGTTGTGCGTCTTCAACCTTCTTTAAATCGACTATCCGCCTTGTTGTTGCGGTAAAGATATATTCCGGTTTCAGCCCAAACTTTCCTTTACTGAGATTTTTACTGATTTGCTTACGTATATCATTTACGGCCTTAATGTTGGCTTTGCTAAGTTTTGAGCGATACACTTTAAGGATTTCTCCTGTTATCTGGTACTTAAACGCGGCAAGCAATGCCTCATGACCTTTAGATACCTGCATCCACTTTTGCATGTCTGCTTGATTGACAGGTTTATCCTCGGCGGCAAAGCCCATCATAATTGTTCCTTCAATAGCGGCCATTTCCTTTGCCATGATGAAATTGACACAGGCCGTAAAGGGGAACGAAAGTGCAGAATCCTTAATAATTACACTTGCTTCCTGAAATGTTCCAATGATGTCTTCTATTATTTCATTGTAGAATTTATTAGATTCATTCTTGCCAATTGACAGTGATAAAATCTTTTCTCTGATAGAAGGCAGTTTCCAAAGATTTCTTGAGGAAGTGTTGACTCGCCTGGCAAATTTATAACCTAAGCTTTTAATATCTAATGTCTTTATATCATTGTTCAAGACAGAGTAGTATTTATTTGTAAGACGCCTTTGTTTCTCCAGTATGCCAGTCATTCGATCCCGATTACTGGTTATATATACGACAGAAGCAAGACGCTCTCTTTGTAGTTGATGAATAACTTGACTGGCTACCACCACATAATCAGCAATACTCCTCATCTGATCAGCATGTTTCTTGGCTTCAAATTCATGAAGCAGAAGAATTGACATGAATCCAGCTACTATCAGTGCCGGGATTAGCGCCAATATTACCAACTGTTTCTTCAGCCCTAATCCTGAAGAACGTTTACAGTCTTTCTGTTTTGTATGTAAAGCTTCGTTCTTCATATCAAATGATTTGTAGTTTTTTAATTAAATGCAGGCCATTTGAAGAGATAATTTTGTTGATATCCTGTCCATAAGTACATAAATCTCGGAAAATCATTATCTGTTGCTGTGGTATTTATGCCTATCTTTACTGTGCGATTACCAAATAAATTATCCATTGAGCCTGCAAAGATTTCAGCCAGATTAAACATTTTCTTATATTTTATGATTTTTGCCTCTTTTGAACCTGATATTTCTTTAGCTGAAGTTATCGCATCATCCATATAACCCAGTTGATCTACCAAACCATTTTCCAGCGCCTGTTTACCGGTATATATTCTGCCATCCGACAACTTTCTAACATCTTCTATATTCATATTTCTGCCGTCAGCAATAATATTCAGAAATCTTGTATACATTTCGTCTACAATATCGTGTAAAACCTTTCTCTCTCCGTCAGACATCTTTTTAAGTGGCGAGCCTATATTCTTCATATCTCCGGATTTTACAGAAGTGTCTTTAATACCGTATTTTTCTACCAGATCAGCTATATTAAGAAGAGGCATAATCACACCTATGCTCCCTGTAACTGTCGTTGGATGAGAGATGATCTTGTCCGCGGCTACCGAAATATAATAAGCGCCTGATGCTGCAACATCCTGCATGCTGACGATTATCTTTTTGTTTGTCTTTTCTTTGAATTCCAGGATTTCCTTATAAATGATATCACTTGCTGTAATTCCACCACCGGGACTGTTAATCTCCAATATCACCGCCTTTACGTCATTATCATCACGTGCCTGCTCAAGTTGTTGTGTTACACTTTCAACCATACTTGGCGTTTCCTGAAAAAGTTTCCTGGGTGATTGCGTAGTAATAATACCTTTGACGGGGATTATGAGTATTTTATCGGTACCTGTTCCTTCTATTACGGTTTCTGCTAGTTTTTTTATCTTTCCTTCTTCCTCATGTGGTGAGAGTACGCCTTTTATCATGAGAAGCCCCATCAACGAAGAAAAGAATGCTACGCTGCAAAGAAAGAAGAATATTGCCAGTGAAGTCGCAATCCAGAAACCTAATCGGCTTTTTTTCTTATTGTCATTCATTGTAAGTTTAAATTCTATAGTAATTATTTAATCATCAATTCTGAACTCAGGTAATCCCATTTTTCATAACCTTTTTTCGCGTATGGCAGATATTCTATGCCAATGTGGTCAAGAATCTTTCCTACTACGAAATCTATCTGGTCATCTATAGTTGTCGGATTGAGGTAGTATCCTGGCATAGCTGGTAGGATACAAGCTTGTGCCTTTGACAATTTCAACATGCCCTCCAGATGAATAGGTGTTAGTGGGGTTTCACGTGGTACAACAATCAATTTTCTTCCCTCTTTCAGAGTTACACTGGCAGTACGTTGGATGAGGTTTGATGCAATTCCATTTGCTATTGAGCAGAGTGTATTCATGCTGCATGGTGTTATAATCATTGCCCTGGTTTTAAATGTACCGCTTGAGATGGATGCGGCAATATCTGATATATGGTGGTAAATTACACTGTGGTTTTTTCTGTCTATAAATTTACTAACATCGAACTCATTCAGGTTTAAGGAGAGGTTTAATTCACTTTCGATCACTTTTACAGCGGCCTCTGATACACTTAAGTGAATAGAATATGATTTATCGCTTAATGCCTGCAAGAGGCGCTGCCCATAAATTACGCCACTGGCCCCAGTTATACCTACTATTATGTTTTCCATCTAAATGGCGCCCCATTGTGTCTTTGTCTGTAAAAATTTGTTTACATACTTACTAATCATATTTTTTATTCTTGATATTATTACAAATTTTAACATAAATTACTAATCAATTACTCTTATAAAAAGTTAAAAGTGCCTAAAGTTTAAAGTGGGCTAAAGTTGCGGAGCTAAGTTTTGAAGTAAAAAGTATCATTTTTAACTTTAGACACTTCAAACTTAGCTATGTATAAGCCTTATGGATTATTAAGATATCGTAAATAGCATGTGTATAAACTGCAATCCCTAAACCACGAAAAACAAAGATTGCCGACAGGACAAACCCTGCGACTGCACGGAACAAGAAACTGTTCATTGAGAAACTGTCACCTGTCATTCCTATATAATGCATAATAGAGAAAATGCAGGCACACATTAGTATACTAAGTAAAGAACCTATTATTGCATTGAATTTTAATATTTTAACTATAACCAGATAAAAAATGCTTAATAGCAAAAGCCGGAAGAGTATCTCTTCGTAAATTCCAGCGCCTAAAGAAACAATTATACCCTTTATAAAACTCTGTACATGTAAATCAGTAATATTAAATGGTAGATATCCATATGCAAAAAACAGGATTACGTATCCGAGGGAAAAGGCATAAGCTGTGCTTTCTAAAAACATGGGAATAAAGATTCCACAGCTTAAGCGGTTTTTCCTCTCAATACAAAATATCGAACAGAAAGAGACAATGATGATTAAAGAATTAAATGCCAGAGTAGTGTGATTTCCGAATATTTCAAATGGTTTTTTTATGATTACGTCAGCAGTATTCTTTGTTTCTGAACTGTATAAGATTATGCCGATCTCATAAAATACTAAAAGGGGCAGAATGAAAAGAAAGCTTTTCGGCAGATTTCTTGAACGAGTAAGATAATCATTCATAGGAAAAAAAGGACTGCAAACAGCCCGACAGGCCAGCAGTAATATGAGAAAAGATGCAGTTTGCCGGTTTTGACGATTTTAATTAATATGTGCAGTGAAATGTAACCAGTTATTGCGGCTACAACACTTCCAGTTATGAGAAAAGAGATTTCTCCATTTTTGAGGGCAACAGTCTCTTTCACCATCATTGCCATTGCGCCCAGGATCACGGGTATTGCCAGTAGAAAGGAAAACCTGGCAGCGGTTTCCCTATCCACTCCCCTGAAAGTGGCGGCAGCGATTGTTGTACCTGAACGTGATATGCCAGGGGTAATTGCAAGTCCCTGTACTGCTCCGACTATTAGGGCATCAAAAATACCTAAATTCTTTTTATTACCATCCGTCTTGAAATTATATCTGGTAAACCAGAGTACGGCGCCGGTTACGAGCAGCATATAACCTGCTGCTACCGGCTTATTGAAAAGGCTCTCGAACGAGCTTCTAAAGGAAAATGCTATTATTACTGTAGGTATTGTACCAACTATTATAAGAAGAAAGATGCGTGTATTAGGATCATTTCTAAAGATGTTAACGATACTTTCACCTGTGAATAATTTTATACAGGACAGGTAAACACTTTTAATAATCATGAGTATGTCTTTATAGAAGACCCCAAGGATGGCTAAAAGTGTGCCGAAGTGTAATGATATTTCCCAGATAACACCCTGGGTTTCCAGGTCTAAAAAACTTTTGAAGATTACAAGATGGCCGGAACTACTGATTGGTAGAAATTCTGTTAGTCCCTGTATTGCGCCCAGTATTATTGATTTTATTAACATTTACTTGGAATACTGTCTAACTAACTAATATTGGCCAATTGTGGCAGGTGAATGGATGCCAAGTATACCAATCGCTATATTTAGTGTCAATAATTTTTGCCTTGATAGAAGGAAAAACTGCCCTGTGTGTGAGGTAAGGAATACACGGTGAATAGAGGTATAATACCTTCCCAAGTTTCAGCATGGCCTGATTTTGCGTATTTCAAAATAATGTTGACAATGATACCTTGTATGTTAGAATTTTTGTAGTATTCTGGACAAATTTTGAGGGAAATACTGTGATGGTTCACATGGAATTATCAAGGATAATGATATCTGAAACGAGCGACCATCAGATAATTGTTCTTAAGGAAAAAGGCGGCCAAAGGAGTTTTCCTATTGTTATAGGCTTGCATGAAGCATGGGCTATAGATAGAGCGGTTAAGGATATCCCAACACCAAGGCCGCTTACCCATGACTTACTCTCAAATGTGATAATACAGTTAAGTGGAGGCATAGAGAGGGTTGAAATAAGTGATCTGAAGAACAATACTTTCTATGCCAAAATAATCATAAGTCAAAACGGCAGTGCTTTAGAGATAGATTCAAGGCCAAGTGATGCTATCGCTTTGGCCATGCAGGGCAACACACCAATATATGTGGCTAAGACGGTTCTGGAAGAAGTCTGTAAGTGGGAAAACATATAAGTTTGAAGTGAACTGAAGTGCCTAAAGTTGGAAGAAAATAACGGTTTAAATTGTTTAAACGGCTCAAACCGAGTCTATTTCCTGACTTTAATCACTTCTTCTCATCATTACAGGGTAATACTACAGGAGGGATGGCCGAGTGGACGAAGGCGGCAGTCTTGAAAACTGCAGTC
>JBHHYW010000049.1:0-11129 GCA_046757745.1 Candidatus Scalindua sp. | reverse complement strand
GAAATATGAAGGATACATTTGCTAAAGTAGAACCAGAATTGAGGAAGTGTGCTTCATACTTAAGGGAAATAATAAGGAGGGTACAGGAAAACGAAAGTTACAACAGATCTCCCAATATGGCTAAGCCATACGAAGAGCGATTAAAGACCGTCGAGTCAATTTTAGTGAAGACTGACACTCTTGATGGATTCTTTGAGAAAAGACTCAAAGCTGTAAAAGATAATTCAGTTATGTTTGTACAACGTGGGATTGTTGAAAATACATTGAAAGGAGCTTTTCCATCTCCCGGGAAATTGTTCGACAATATTGGAAAAGGATTTGAGGTTTTAAATGAATTTAACGTTCTGTCAATTGAATTTTTATCAAGTGACTATTCGATTTTTAACAAGGAAGATAGCGATAAAGGTTGGGAGAGAATTCAAAATGCAATGGAGAGTTCAAACTAAATAGTTGTATCAAAGTTACATATTTTTCAATCTTTTTTGATTTGAAAGGAGCATACCATGAGAATAAGAGAAGCATTTAGAACTGCTATTTGTCTGGCAACCATGTCGTTGGTTTTAGCAGGAGGAACAGTCGCATTTTCGCAGGAAGCCACAACATCTGTGTATAAAAACTCCTTTAGTTTAGAGCCGGACAGAGAGACAAAAGAAAAGAAATCTGATTCAAAGGCGAACAGAAAAAAGGAAGAGCGAGGCTTAAATCTTGCCAGGCAGGCCCTTAAATGGACAGATACTCTTCCTGGCAAGAGGACAAAGGCAGAGATGATGGATAACGAACTTGATAGCCTGATTGAGAGGGAAAAGTATTTAACAACCGCTATACAGAGACTGCAAATAGGTTTGATGAGGAAGAAGGCGAAATATGCACGTAATCCTGAGTTATTAAAGGTATCGGTAAAACAATACTCACAAAAGATTGCGGAAATGGAAGACGAACTGGCGGAGATAAGGAAGCGGAAACCCACGGTGGAGTCAAAGCTGGCACGTGTTACTATTGAGGTAGAGGCAGAGGAATTAGGAAGGGGTATCATGGAGGACGAAGAGGATACCGGATGGTTTGATGAAGAGTTTGAGGAGGCAAAAGAGGAAAGGTGGAAAAAGGGGAAAGGGCTTTTGAAGATAGGCGCTTTAAGTACGCCAAGGTTTAGATAATAGACACGAATTGCACTAATTAGCACGAAGGTTGGAGACACTAATTTCCCCAGTACAGTCGTTCCTCCTTACGGGGCAGGCACGAATGAGTGGCAATGTCCTTGATATAGCAGTAGAACTGCTACTGTTTTGTGTGTCCGACAGTTGAACTGCCGGACAGATATGTTGTCCTCAGGCGACTGCCTTGGGCACGACCTCTCGAAAAGTCCTCGGCGCATTTTGTCCGGGGAAGAGAGGGCCATTATATTTAAAATGGAAATTCCTCATATGATCAAGTTAACGCCTTCGGCGAATTTTTCGGTATATTAAGCTGCGTGGTGGCATGGACAAACTCGTTTGTCCGTGCATTGTGTTGCATTATGCAGAAAACACGGACAAACAAAGTTTGTCCATGCCACCCATGAAAGCACTTTGAAATTCCTATGCATCAAGTTAAGCCTTCGGCATAAATACACGGGTAGGAGCCAACTCCTGTTGGTGACCGTAGTCTGCATACCGTGGCGGGTAATATTCGCTCGCCGTCGGGAGACGGCTCCTACCAAAAACATTGAATTTCCTATACATCAAATTAACTTTAAAAATTATTTAGAAAGGAGACAATAATGCTTAAAATTTTAAATATGGGGCTTTTAGACCTGGCATGGGGAATACCTTTTTTATTTATGTGTTACGTAGCAATGACCAGGTATTTTGACTCCAGGCAGAGAATCCGCAACCTCGTAAAAAACATCACTCGCTATAAGAGCAGTCGAGACAAAATATCGGGATACTTAAGTACAGGAGACCTGGAAAGCGCTGAAAAGCTGGTTATGTCCACAAATGACCCACTGATCAAAGCTTCCGTATCAGTACTAAAAGAGGGCTTAAAGAGCCGCTTCGATGATTACGGCGCATTAAAGGACGACATAAACGAAAACGTAGATAATCTGCTGAAGGTGCCTCACACATCGGTTTTTGAAAATTTTGCCGCTACCATACTGGTTATTGGATTCGCAGGCACGCTATGGAGTTTCTTCTACACGCTTATCAATTTCGATGCAAGCAAAGGCTTTCAGCAGCTATTCTTCTACCTGGCAGTCGGGATTAAATCGTCTTTCTTTGCCGCATGCGCTTCAGGCTTGATGGGATCATACTATGCCAGACTAAAGATGAAGGTGGAGCACGAGATAGAGAAATTTAAAGAAGAGGTGTTTTATAAAGACTTGATTTATTTCGTTACCCACCCGCCATCTAAGAAGCATAAAACAACATGTAAAAATAATAGTACGTCAAACAAAACAGAGCCTCAAAGAAAATTGGAGGGTGTGGGATAATGAAAACATCACATGTTAACATAATATTCGCTGACATCTCTTTTCTTATGTGCGGTGTTCTGGTACTTGGATACATGTTTGTGGAAATCAAGCAAAAGGAACCGGTAAGGGTACTGTTTGAAAGAGAAATCGAGTTTCCTACGCTAAGCGGCAAATCTGAGGTTTACCCGGAAAGCAGTAGTAGAGATTCGATCAAGATCATAATTCCGCATGATGGGGGAAGGTTTATTGTAGAAGGAACGCCAGTGTTAAGAACAGAGATTGGCGCAAGACTGGCTGATGTTGCTAACAGATCAATAGTACTTCAAATTGACCCGAAAGCGCCAAGCGGGGACACGTTATATCTCTATAGTATTCTAAACGAACTTAACGCAAATGTTACAGTACAACATTACTTATCGGAGGGAAAACAGAATGATGAATAGATTTAAAATTAAAAAAGGGACTGTTTTGACGCTGATGTTCTGGAGCTTTGTCATCGGCCTGGTAGTATATCAGAACGGTTGGTTTGTAATGTTGAAAACACCTCCTGTACAAGAAAAACCGATACAGAAGAAAAAAGATACAAAGATTGTAGAGAAGAGGAAGGTTAAGTCAAAGAAAAAGACGAGGATAGCAAGCACGATTTACCTTCCAACACCACAAACGGTTATTAAAAAGCGGGGAGGAAAGATAATTGAAGATGTCAGCAAACAACCAGATAGAAAACCGGAAACGCCGATAGAACGGAAGGAACATTTAGCTTTTAGAGAACAACCTTTGCCTGTAAATGCTGAGAAAAAAGAGAAGAGATCTCCTGAAATACCGGCGGTACAACCTGAAGCCAGGCCGAAGGATGTTGCTATTAGTAAAGCTGTGAAGAAGCCTGTTACAAAACCGGTATCACTACCGGAAGTGAAAACGTAGTAAAAGAGCCTTTAAAAATTGTTAAGAATTTTGACTTCAGAAAGTACAGAGCCAATCTTATTAACAATTACAAGGTGAGAAAAGGTGAGAGAATCCCGTTACTGTTCATAGATGACCACGGCAAAAGTGAGCTATATAAACAGGGACTCTCTTTTTACGGCTATCAATTGATTGCCAGACCGGAAGTCAAATCGGGGAAACCATATTATTTTGTAATCAACAACTCCGGAATGGAGCGAATAGATAAAGCGTGGCCATACGGAAGCTGCCCGTCTGCTCTCCGGGAAGATCGCAATCTCTTCAGGAAGCTGCTCTCTCAACCCCAATTTGCCGACACGCCGGACGTCCAATATGAGCTGTTTTATGCTCCTTTGGATACAAGGATGATTGCATTATTAGAATCCAAGCTGAAACTCATCATTGAGGAAAACAGTGTGACAGCTAATGAGATTTCAAGAATGATAGGTACATTCAAAGAAATAGGAGATTCATATATCCTTATCATTGAAACGGTAATAATGATCGATGAAAGAAGATTGTATATTCGTGATCCCGACAACATAATCGTAGCAGTTCGTTGAGACAAAAATATTGCAACTAACAGAAAGGAGACCATTGATGATTACCATACTGATTTTACTACTTGTCCTGAACTCTTCTGCCGATGCAGAGACATTTGATGATCTTGTCAGGAGTGGTTATACAGCATATTCTGTTGACCGGATTGAAGATGCGAGGGAAATATTAGAAGAGTTGGAGATGGAATATCCTGATTCTCACAACGGAAAGTTATTGCAGATCCTGGTTGAAATCAAGGAAGGTAACAACACTAAAGCGGAAAGGTTGCTAATCGAATTTGATAATAGTTGTAATATAAATTCTTCTTCCTGTGATTCACCCAGCGTACACATAATCGCCCAGCTTATCAAATGCAGACTGCTGAATTCTGAGCCGGATTTCAGGTTGGCAGACAAAATGATTACAGAGCTTTTCAATAATCTTTATAAGGATTGTTACGAAAACCAGATAGACATATATATCAGGAATGAAGACCCTGCAATGGCCTGCCAGGCTTCTGATGAATATATACGCTTGTCTGGAGGCAATTTGAGCCAGGATATTACCCTGAAATGTTTTATTGTTTACTATTCAAGCTTTCGAAATGATGATGCACTAAGGCTATGGGGACAACTCAGCTCTGACAACAAGGAATTGTTAAGAAATAAATTTGGCAGGATAGAATTTTAAATTCAATAATATAAGAATCTCTTTTTCAAGTTTGTGATTTTTATAGTTATGATTTTCGTCTTTTACGGTGGACATACTCAAACCTAAAGGTATGAGTTACATTTTTCTTAATGTAGGTAATCGGTGAAATCTGCGCAATCTGTGGTTCCTGTTTTTGATTTCAATAAGGAGGGTACGATGGGTAAAAGAAAAAAGTTGTTCATTAAAACTGTGACCTCCTCTTTATTCGTTTTGTCGGCGACAATACCAATTACACTTTATGGTGATGATTTATTAATAGGGAATTCTTCGGTTGAAACTAAGCGAATTGAAGAGAAAATAGATAATGGATTAAATCTGGCATTAGAGGCTATCAGGATTGCCGGAAACCATAAAGAAGTGAAAGGAAAAACAACTGTTAGTTCTATTGATAACGAGATTGATCAAAATGAAGGGTTTTCTGAGAAAAATACAGATCCTGATGTTGAAGACAAAATAGCAGAGAGACCATACAAAAAAACTGCTGAAATCCTCAATCCGTTAATCACAGAACCTATAAAGATTCAGAAGAAGAAACATAGTAAAGAAAACCAACCTTTAACATTAACACCTAAACATTACACTGTTAAAATTCCGGCAAATAAGCCGTGGACAAGGACGTGTGTTTCTTTAAAAGTGAATGATATGGTAAGGATATATTGCAAGGGCAAGGTGATGCCGGGTGGTTTTGAAATGGTTTATAAAAACACTTCGTGCCTTGCCGAAGGGTATCACTTTACGAGGGGTAAGTTTACAGTATTGCCTGACGAAAGGTATATGGCAACAATTGGGAAGATAGGTAATAGGGATGCCTTTTACATAGGTAGCGGGAGAGAGTTTAAATCATATGTGGATGGGCCGCTTTATCTGGGAATTAATGATTTAACTAAAAGTGAATATACCGGCAAACCAATTAACAGAAAAAGCGTCTACTGGAAGGATAATACCGGGTACTACGAAGCTGATGTCTATGTCTACAGGAAATAAAAACTGGACTCCTCCCGAAAGGGAGGTTTCTTCCTTACTTTCGTCCGCCTGAACAACCTGTCGGGCAGGCAAGGAATCCAAAAAAAGAACTGGAATCCTCCCGAAAGGGAGGTAACTCTACTTTAATGATTAAAGGAGGTGATAATATAATGAATTTTGATACTCAGATAATAACCAAATGTACCTTGGGTTTCTTCATGGGTATTTCTGCAGGGCTGCTTTTAAGATACTTTTTGTTCAGAATATTGCTGTTTGCCGCTATTCCCATAGTAGCCTTGCTTGTTTTAGACTACACAAATATGTTTTCTGTAGATTGGTTGTTCTTAAAAGCAAAATGGGATAAAATCTTCGTTTTTCTTACACCAACTGCTATTAGTATCTATTCCTACCTCAGCAACCACATTCTTTTAGGATTGATTCCAGGTATTCTAATAGGTCTAACCTCTGGCTTTCTCTTTATGAGAAGATGACACAAACAGAGCATTTTAAGCCTTTATCTTATAATGGCTTATACGGGAGGTGTTGAGATGATAGTATCCGAGCTCATTAAGCCACAAAGTGCGTGAAAGGACATGAATAATAAAAAGAAAGGTTATTTTATAAACGGTTACGGAACACGGTTCACGAGCTAATTAAGCAAATTAGCTGTTGATAAAACGGATACTTTCCATATAATATTGCCATGCCGATAACCGAAGAACTCAATAATATAAGAAAACTGGAGTCAGTCGGCTTCAGTCATGAACAGGCAGAGACCCTGGCGGATGTTATTGAAAAAGCTCAAGTAAATGGTCAGGAAAGCCTTAAGGAGTTTATTGGCAATGAGAACAAAAATCTTCGCAATGAGATGAAAGGCATTCACAATGAGCTTAAGCTTCTGATTGCTGAAATGAACAAAGATATTAGCGGTAAAATTGGTGGGTTGGAAGTACGCATGGTGACTTCTCAAAAAGATATGTTGATCAAGATATTCGGCATCATAGTTGGTACTGTGGGCATTGCTGTTACAATCCTGAAACTATTCCCTTGATTGGCTCAACTTTTTTGTGGCAAATCCCTAAAAATTATATCAAAAGATGATCCATTGTCGGATACCGTTTTTGCAGCAACAGGGAATGTTGCATAATTATTATTTAGAATCAGTGACAAATTTCTGATAAGTAAGCACGTCTTCTTTGCTTCCTATGATTAGGGGCACTTTCTGATGGAGATCTGTTGGCACAATATCCATGATGTTCTCTTTGCCTGTCGTTGCCATCCCGCCGGCTTGTTCTACTATGAATGCCAAAGGTGAAGCCTCATATAATAAGCGCAATTTACCTTTTGGATTCTTTGGGTCTTTGTAATCGGCGGGGTATAGAAATATACCACCGTAGAGTAGGTTTCTGTGAAAATCAGATACCAGCGACCCGATATAACGCAATGAGTATGGCCTGCCTGTGTCGGAGTCCTTTTCTTTGAGGTAGCTGATATATTTCTTTGTCCCTTCATCCCAGAATTTAGCGTTGCCTTCATTTGTACTATAGATTTTCCCTTTTGAAGGAGTTTTTATATCTTCATGTGATAGCAGGAACTCGCCGACACTAGGGTCTAATGTATAACCGTTTACACCCTGGCCGGTTGTATAAACCAGCATTGTACTGGAACCATAAATTATGTAGCCTGCGGCAACTTGGTAACTGCCCTTTTGAAGGCAGTCTTCAAGTGTTCCGTTTTTACCATCTGTTTTTTTTCGGTGTATGGAAAAGATTGTGCCGATGCTGACATTTGCATCAATATTGGACGAACCATCAAGCGGATCAAAGAGTAGCACATATTTACCTTTGGGAAACTCATCTGGAATACGCATAACTTCATCACTCTCCTCCGAGGCCATTACGCAGAGATGCCCTCCGTGATCCATGGAATTAAATAATTTGTCATTGGCATATTCATCCAGCTTCTTTACTTCATCACCGGAAATATTTTCTTCACCGGTGAGGCCAAGTATATCAACAAGGCCTGCCTTGTTAACTTCTCTTGATATAACCTTCGCCGCGTATATTAAGTCCATTAATAATCCGGTCAGACTGCCCGTTGCCTGTGGAAATTTCCTTTCCTGTTCAACAATATGCCTGAGTACACTCATACCTTTTGTGCCCATAAAAACACCTCCTGAATGTTTCTGGTTTTGCTTATTTGGATATTTTTGCTGTTATTGTATAGGAATCTCAAAAAGCCTACGAGACACCCGTGCGAACGACCTGGACTGGCCGTTCGCACGAAAAGAGACAAAAAAATACTTTCTTGATATTTCGTGGGGAATGGTAGTTGCCGAAGGCTTTGGTAAACAAAGATATATGGCGGGTGTTATGTCAAAGGTTCTGTTATTTAAGAAACTTTTTTGTAATTCTTGACAAAGAATTTTATGGCCTTCAATACATCGTCCATATACACATCCGTGTCTACACAGTAGCCGTGAGGTCTCAGGTTTGGAACTGCGTATATGGCTTTTGGCATGGCAGCCATTAATCCTGTCCGCAATTCTTTTTCACAGGCTATCGCCACGACTCCCTGAACTTCCTCAGCCATGACTCTTTTGAGAGCAATTCTCCCGCCACTGGCAACGGCTATGCTTACGCCAAATTCTTCTGACAATTCCAGCAGGTCCTTTACCTTGCATTTTCCGCAACGTTTACATTCATTGAGATCATGTTTGATATTTTGTTTGCAGGTTGAATTTTGTATACAGTGTGGAAAAAGGAGTAATAAACCCTCCGGCGGGCAATTCTTTTTCCTCAGCTTAGTCATCATGTTGTTAAGTGAAACAAATTTCTTGTCTATAACTTCCATTTGTATGTTTATCTCCCTTATTTGAAGATTATTAATATTTTATTGAAATAAATAATTAACTTTAAGATCGTGTCCTCTTGAGAATGCGGCAGCGCTCATCATTCGTTTGCCTTCCGGTTTGACCTCTTTTATCCATATACTTCCGTTTCTTGCAGCAGTCTTAATGCCTCGATTAGATATATCCGTAATCGCCCCTGGAAGGTTAACTGTTTCGGTATCAGGAGAATTATCTCGTTCCGTCTTTAGAATTATTATTCTCTCCTTTGAGTTATTTCTGATTAAAGAAGTATAAGCGGATGGTTTCGGATTCATACCTCTTACAAAATCATGTATTCCTTTTTCATCCTGATTCCAGTTAATAAGCCCGTCTTCCTTTTTGATTTTTGGTGCAAGAGAAACAAGTTCTTCATCCTGCTGTGTGTATTTTACACTTCCTGTTTCAATCTGCATTAAGCTCTCTAATAAAATCTCTGCTCCGAGCCTGCTCAATCTGTCTCCTAGTTCACCGGCGTTTTCTTCAAGATCGATTGTTAATGATTTCTGTACGATCATCTCACCGGCATCCATCTTCTCACTCATAATGATGGTGGTTATCCCTGTCTCTTTCTCTCCGTTGACGATTGCCCAATTAATAGGCGCTGCGCCACGGTATTTGGGTAGCAGTGAAGCATGGACATTAACGCATCTGTATTTTGGTAAATTCAGTATTTCAGACGAAATTTTTTGTCCGAAAGCAACAACTGTTATAACATCCGGATTCAGCCCTTTAAGTTTATCTATAACGTGTTCATCATTTACATTGTCCGGCTGTATTACGTGGAAGCCTGCATCTATGGCGACACTTTTAACAGGGGGTGCGCAAGGCTTCCCCTTTCGTCCTTTAGGTTTATCTGTTTGTGTAACTACGGCCAGTATATTGTGTTTTGATTCGCTTAAGCATTTTAAACTGGGAACCGCAAATTCCGGCGTACCCATAAAAACTACATTCATTCTGTATTTAATTGCGAACAGTTAAAAGACTAACTAACGCCGGCTTTGTTATTTTGATAAGAGAGTTCAAGTTCTTTCAGTTTCGTTTTGTTGGCAATCGTACTTGCGGGAGTCATCTTTTCAATAAAAAGACAGCCATTCAGGTGGTCGATCTCATGCTGCCATGCACGACTCAATAGACCTTCAGCTTCTATTTCAAGCTTCTCGCCTTTGAGATTGTATGCGATGACTTTTACGTATTGTGAACGTATGATCTTTCCCATTACGTCGGGAAAGGACAGACAGCCTTCTTCTTCCAGGGTTTCACCTCGCTCTTCAGCGATATACGGGTTTATGAATACCCTTTCACCGGTTTTTTCACCAGTTATGTCTAATACAACTAGGCGTATCGACAGTCCTACCTGTGGCGCTGCAAGCCCCACTCCGCAAGCATCATACAAAGTATCAAGCATTTCCTCGGCAATCTGGCATATCTCGCTGTTGATATCTTCAATAGGTTCAGCCTTTATTTTTAATACCGGATTTGGATAAACAGCTATTTCCATGTTTAAAACGATTATATTCAGGTTTGTTTTGTGAATTCCTGTCTACCCATGTCTGCCGGCAGGGGTAGACAGGAAAGACTTACTAACCTTCGGAGACTACAGGAATTTACAAAATTTGTATATTAGAGTATATAATATTGTTTCCTTCAAAAGCAAGGATTATTTGTTTTTTTGTTGACAAGGGCAACCCAATGTCATAAACTTTTTTTATTAAAATATAGTCGAAGAAAAGGGTAAAGAATAAAGGAAAAATTTAATGCCAACCAGAAAATCAGCGAAGAAAACCATAAGACAGGACGCTGTACACAGGATGAGAAACAGAGACAGAAAATCTGCCTTAAGAACCCAGATAAAGAAATTTGTTCTGGCTGTCAAAAGACATGAAATTGACGAAGCGGAAAAACATCTGTCGCTGGCAACAAAAAAGCTTGATAAGATTTCAGCTAAAAATGTTATACACAAAAAGACAGCATCGAGAAAAAAATCGCGCTTAGCAAAGATGCTTAACAAGCAAAAAGCGGCTTCATCGTAAATACCCTGAAGATATTCAGCCTGCTTTTTTAAATATCATATATCAGGCCATTTAAATGTTCCTCTATACATTTTGGTAAATCTAATAAGTGATATCCACCCTCCAGGCAAGAAGCAATTCTGCCATCACAACAATCTTCAGCAACATTTTGTGTAAGCTTAGTTAGTTTATAGTAATCAGAAGCTTCCAGGCTCAGGCCGCTTATGGGGTCAAGGCGGTATGCATCAAAACCGGATGAAATTAGTATAAACTGCGGCTTGAAAGGCTTAATTCTTTTTTCTAATATATCTTCAAAGAATTTTAAGTACTCTTGTGGTTCTGTGTTAAAAGATAGAGGTATATTTATGGTGAGGCCAGTGCCACTGTCTTTTCCTGTTTCTTCTTCTGCGCCTGTTCCCGGGTAAAATGGATATCTGTGCATGGAAAAATACATTACCGACGGATCGTCATAAAAGGCGTCCTGTGTTCCGTTGCCATGGTGTACGTCCCAATCAATTATTACAATTCTATCAAGGCTGTATCTTGATTGAATATACTTTGCGGCTATTGCAACATTATTAAATAAGCAGAAGCCCATCCCTTTTGTTGGAGTGGCGTGATGGCC
>JBHHYW010000048.1:0-11152 GCA_046757745.1 Candidatus Scalindua sp. | reverse complement strand
TATAATCAAATATCATTTCAAGTTTTAATGACGGATCTTGATGCAGCGGTAGTGGGTCACTGTTCTTGGCTGAATTCAATTAATATGGCTTTCAATCGACATTTGCTATTTTCTACATCTTGTTATTAAACAATATGCCATGACACACTTTTGTCTGGCACACATATGTGTAATGGCACTCCATTCATATAGAAGCACAATATTGCATAGACTACAAACTAATAAAAATAATTATTCAAGGATGGCATAAGTTAGTGTCAATTAATGGATTAAGAAAATATAGAACTTACTTAAGGCTTCAATAAACACTTACACATCATTTCGGCATTAAACTTGTTTATATAATGATTAAATTATTCTATACCAAGTAGGGGTTTTTGGCCATGTATGAGTTCTTAGAGAAAAGGAAGCATAAAAGAATAAAAAGGCAATATATAGCGAGGTTTCGCATTAAACCAGATGAAGCTCAGGACGGTGTACCTACAGACTGGGATATGGTTGCTGTAAATGATCTGGGAGCTGGAGGTGTTTTCTTTCATGTAAGAAGAAAATTGGAAATTGGTACTATTTTGGATTTAAAGATAGGTTTTTCTGTAACCATGCCTCCCATAGATTGTAGAGGGGTAGTTACTCGTGTTCAAAAACACCCAAAATTTTCCGTATTTGGTATTGCCGCTGAATTTACGGAAATTGATGCATATTTAAAAGAGCTGATAAATAAAACTGCTCTTTTTGTGAACCATGATAACCAATTCTTATTTAACAAAGTATAAGATTAATTCGCTTGAATTAAACCTTCATTCTCATTATCATAACCTTGATATTATTCTTTCGTCAAACTGTATCCTGTATAGCTAAACGCGAAAGTAAGATAATATGCAGAATGAAGAAAGATGTCCTGACAGAAGACGTGATCAAAGAAGGGATGCTCAAAATGCAGACCCTGAAGTTGAAGTATCGTTACATGATCAGGAACAAAGGCATGGTGATAGAAGGTCTAGTCCAAGGAGGCGTAATGAAAGAGTAAATCTTTCATTCGAAATATCGTTATCTGGCCAGGATGGTAAGACAATAAACGTTAGTGCGAGTGGCGTTTGTTTAGAAGTAGCACTGAAAGACAAGGAAGCTTTTTCTCTGGGGACAATAATTCCACTACAAATAAATACAGCTACTATCACACCCGGTTCTCTAGAAAGTAAGCATAAACTTTGCGGGAGAGGAACCGTTATCAGGAATTGGGTAGTTGAAAACCCAGATCGTGAGAACAGCTTGTGCGTGGCTTTGGAATTCACGGAAAGACTTAATGTTGAATTAATTGACGATTAATATCGGGAGTATCACCACACAACCATAAAACCTGAGAATAACCATTCTGTGTCCTATGAAGAAATGGAAAAATAGAGTCGTAAAAGTACCACTTCATGCAATACAAATCTATCATTGTTTAAAAGAATCTTTACAAAGGTACTATGCGCTTAATTTCAATGTTCTCTCGGATGTTAAATATCGATGTACTCCTTCTGCCGCCTGTCTGCCGCTGAAGATAGCATGAACAACCAGGCTGGCACCCAGCTCAGCATCGCCCGCAACAAAAATACCCGGTAGACATGTCATCTTGTTTTCATCTTTTTGTATACTGCCTCTTTTGTCAAGCTCAAGCTTCAGATCCATCAGAAGGGGGCCATGTTCACAATGCTGAAAGCCGATTGAAAGGAATACCAGATCTGCAGGAATGATTTTCTCTGAATTTGGCTTCTCAGTGTAGGTGCCACGTGAGCCGTCTTGTGGTCTCGTCCAATCAAGTTCAGCCACTTTCAATCCAGCCAGAATACCACTATTACCGATAAACTCTTTTGTCTGATATTTCCAGAACCGTTCACACCCTTCTTCCTGAGAATAGCTTGTTTTAAATGTTTTTGGCCATTCCGGCCATGGATTACAGGGCGGTCGCTCTTTGGGAGGAACATCCTGATAATATATATGTGTTACACTGGCCGCTCCCTGACGGATGCTGGTGCCGATACAATCTGATCCGGTATCACCTCCTCCAATGATAATTACGTTCTTTCCTTCGGCTGTGATCACTTCGTTCTCCGGAATGATATCACCTGCTATTCTACGGTTTTGTTGTATCAGAAATGGCATTGCAAAATGGACTCCATTTAAACCTCGCCCGGGGATTGCCAGATTTCTTGGAATTTGTGCACCAACACAAATAACAACTGCATCAAAAGTTCGCGATAAATACATTCCTGAGATATCAATTCCCACTTTGACTTGCGTTTCGAAAGTAACACCTTCTTCTTTCAGTTGATTCAGTCTTCTATCAAGGATACTGCGATCTATTTTATAATCGGGTATACCATAACGTAACATACCTCCAATTCTGTCATCTTTTTCAAATACAGTGACATCATGGCCTTTGCGTACTACTTGTTGTGCCGCTGCAAGTCCAGCAGGTCCTGAACCAACGATGGCAACACGTTTGCCTGTCTTGACTTCAGCAGGCTGAGGTTGTATCCAACCCTCTTCCCAGCCTCGTTCAGCAATTTGTTTTTCTATCTGCTTGATAGTGACAGCTCTCCTGTTAATCGACAATGTACAGGACGCTTCACATGGAGCAGGACAAACCCGTCCGGTAATTTCAGGAAAGTTGTTAGTTGAATGTAATAACGCCAATGCCCGTTTCCAATGGCCTTTGTAAATGAGATCATTCCAATCCGGAATCCTGTTTTTTACAGGGCATCCGTATGCGTGGCAAGAGGGAACTCCACAATCCATACAGCGACTTGCCTGTTCCTGCAATTCTTCAAGCGAGAGGTCACTTTCAAATTCTTTAAAATTTCTTATACGTTCATTGACTGGCAGTTTGACACCTGTCCGCCGGCCAGTCTCCAGAAATCCTGACGGTTTACCCACTAAATACCTCCTCTGTTACTAAGACCTGTTCATCATCACGGTGCTCTTCCTGTCTGATCCGTTCTAGTGATAACTTATATTCCATTGGCATAACTTTAACAAATAACGGTAGACGGCTATCCCAATGATCAAGAATGTCTTTTGCCCTGACACTTTGAGTATATTCATAATGTTTAGTCAACAACCTGTGAAGTAAATTCTTATCTTCGTCCGTCCATACACTCTCCAGATCGACCATATCCAGGTTACACTTCATTCCGAACCATTCGTGCTCGTCGTAAACATAGGCTATACCTCCACTCATCCCTGCTCCAAAGTTGTTACCTGTCTGTCCAATGACTACCACTGTACCCCCTGTCATGTACTCACATCCATGATCACCAACACCTTCAACGACAGCCATTGCACCGCTATTCCGTACAGCAAAACGTTCTCCTACCATTCCGTGTAGATACACTTCACCACCCGTAGCGCCATAGAGGATAACGTTACCTGCAATAATGTTCTGATACGGTTTGAACGTTGACCCCTTATAAGGGTTTACAATAATCTTGCCTCCGGACATTCCCTTTCCTACATAGTCGTTTGCGTCACCTTCCACACGTATCGTAATGCCGGGAACCAGGAACGCACCAAGGCTTTGACCTGCATATCCTTTGAAGTTCAACTGGATTGTATCGTCAGGAAGTCCTGCAGATCCATACTTTCGGGTGACTTCACTGCTGAGTATTGTACCCACGGTTCTATTAATATTACGTATCGGAATGTCAATTACGACTGGTTCCAGTTTTGTTAATGCGGATTCAGATAATTTGATTAATTCATTATCAAGGGATTTGGATAACTCATGGTCCTGTTTCCTGATACAGCGTAAGACTGTTTTGCCATCAGGATCAGGGTGAGTCAAAAGCGCGCTGAAATCAAGTTTTCTTGCTTTCCAATGATCTATTGCCTTTCTTACTTCAAGTTTATCTACACGCCCAACCATTTCATCGACTGATTTAAAGCCCAGTTCAGCCATGTATTCACGCATTTCATGTGCTAGAAATCTGAAGAAGCGTTCAACGAATTCAGCTTGTCCATTAAAATTAGCTCGTAACTCCGGATTTTGAGTTGCCACACCCACCGGACAGGTATTCAAGTGACATTTTCTCATAAGAACGCAACCCAGCGTAACCAGAACTGAAGTACCAAAACAGTATTCTTCGGCGCCAAGCAATGCTGCAATGACTAAATCTCTTCCTGTTCTCAGTTGTCCATCCGTCTGCACAACAATTCTGTCACGGAGTTGGTTGGCTACCAGGGTTTGCTGTGTATCAGCCAGTCCAAGCTCCCATGGCAAACCTGCATGCATAATGCTTGACCATGGCGCGGCTCCGGTACCTCCATCATAACCACTGATCAACACTTGATCCGCCTTGGCTTTGGATACTCCCGCAGCAACGGTGCCAACACCTGTAGCCGCAACCAGCTTTATGCACACCTTTGCTTTAGAGTTAGCGCAATGGAGATCGTAAATTATCTGTTTTAAGTCTTCTATAGAATAAATATCGTGATGAGGTGGCGGAGAAATCAAAGAAACCCCCGGAGTAGTATGCCGCACCTTTGCAATTTCCGGGCTTACCTTATGTCCGGGCAATTGGCCACCCTCACCAGGCTTGGCGCCTTGGGCCATTTTGATCTGGATCTCTTCCGCACTGACCAGATATTCACTGGTCACCCCAAACCTGCCGGACGCAACCTGTTTTATTTTGGAAATCTTCCAATCACCGTTTGGAAGCTTCTTAAATCTCTCAGGATCTTCTCCTCCTTCCCCAGAGTTGCTTCTGCCTCCAATTCGATTCATTGCAATCGCAATGGCTTCATGTGTTTCTCTGCTGATCGAACCGAATGACATTGCGGCAGTCATAAATCGTTTCATTATTTTCTCAATAGGTTCGACTGTATCTATTGAAATTTTTTCAGACTCTTTGAATTCAAAGAGTCCTCGTAGCGTTGCAAGTTCCTTTGTCTGGACATCAACAAGCTGAGTAAACTCTTTGAATATTTTATAGTCGTTGTTTCGTGTTGCCTGTTGAAGTTTATAAACTGTCTCAGAATTCCAGAGATGTTTTTCTCCACCATATCTAACGGAAAAATAGCCTCCGACATCCAGAAACTCGTCAGGCTTGCCTTCTGGTGGGAAAGCATTACGGTGCCGGGCATAGACTTCCTGCGCTATCCCTTCCAGGTCGATACCTCCAATACGGGATGCCGTATCGCAGAAGTATTCGTCAATTACTGATTTATCAATTCCAACAGCCTCGAAAATCTGAGATCCAAAAAAACTTCTAATTGTTGAAATACCCATACGACTGAACGACTTTAAAAGTCCTTTTTTTACCGCTGAAATATAAGCATCCATTGCGTCTTCCGGATCTTTCTTCTCTACCAGGTACTCTTGTTCCGCCATTTCTCTCACCGTGCTGAAAGCGACGTAAGGACAAATCGCGGTAATACCAAACGCAATCAAAAGTGAGAAGTGCATCACTTCTCTTGCTTCACCGGTTTCAATAATCAGTCCGCTTGAGCTGCGCAGTCCCTTCCTGATCAGGTGGTGGTGCAGGCCTGATACTGCTAAAAGAGAGGGGATAGCACAACGGTCTTTACTGATATATCTATCCGTCATGACCAGTATATTAGCTCCATCGGCTATATGTCTTTCCGCTTTTTCGAAAAGTGAATCCATTGCTGATTTTAATGCCTCACCTCCACCTTGGGCAGGAAAAAGAATATCAATTTTTCTAACCATTAAATTCGGATGATTAGCATTTCTAATTCGCCACATATCCGTTGGTGTCAGGATAGGATGAGACAGTTTAATCTGCCTGCAGTGTTCCGGTGTTTCTTCAAGGAACCCCCCTTTTTTCCCAATATAATTCATCAATGACATTACCAGTTCTTCACGTAGCGGATCAATAGGGGGGTTGGTTACCTGTGCAAACAGTTGTTTGAAATAGTGAAATAGCAGTTGTGGTTTATTGGATAGCACTGCCAGAGCGTTGTCATTCCCCATAGCACCGATTGGTTCCTGTCCCCGGTTTGCCATGTGTGAAATGGTAACATTAATATCCTCATCAGTATACCCGAACGCGTGTTGTTGTTTTCTCAGCACCTCCAGATCGATCTCAGGAACTCTTGAAGGGTTAAACAGACCGCGAAGCTCAATCAGGTTTTCTTTTAAATAACGACGATAGGGTGCTTGTCTTGAAATTTTTGCCTTAATTTCATTATCAGGAACAATACGGTTTTGGTCCAAATCGACCAGAAACATTTTTCCGGGTTTTAATCTTCCGCGTTGCCGTACTTCCTCTCCCGGGATGTCAAGAACACCTGTCTCTGAGGCCATCACGATCATGCCGTCTTTGGTTACTGTATAACGAGCAGGCCTTAAGCCGTTTCTGTCCAGCATAGCGCCAATATACCGGCCGTCTGTAATGACAATGGCGGCAGGGCCGTCCCACGGCTCCATAAAAGCAGCGTGGTATTCATAAAATGCGCGTTTGTCTTCACTCATATAATATTTCTTGCCACAAGCCTCAGGGACCATCATCATGGCCGAATGTGAAAGTGACCTGCCTGCCTTAATAAGTAACTCAAAAACATTATCAAAGACAGCCGAATCACTTCCATACTCATTTTGAATCACAGGTTTTATTTTTTCTATATCGTTACCTAAAAGTTCAGACTCCAGGTTCATCTCACGGGCCTTCATCTGATTAATATTTCCCCGAAGAGTGTTTATTTCGCCATTATGTGCAAGACACCGAAATGGCTGAGCAAGGTTCCAGGCAGGGAAGGTGTTCGTGCTGTATCGCTGGTGTATTATCGCAAATGCTGATGTAAAACGCGGGTCGTTTATATCAGGGAAAAATACAGGCAGTTGACTTCCAATCAGCAATCCTTTGTAAACAATGGTTTTGTGGCTGAGGCTACAGACGTAAAACTGACTGAAATCTTCATCTGTCCATGTAGCAATTTCCTTTTCTATGCATCGTCTTATGACGTATAGTTTTCTTTCAAAATCATCGCCATCAAGTGTTTCACTTGTTGTAAAAACCTGATGTACGGAAGGTTGTGTTAAACGGCTGATCTCTCCCAGGGAATCTCCATTGGTAGGAACGTTTCTCCATCCCAGCAGTGTACACTTCTCGCCTTCAACTATTTTTTGTACAGCTTGTCTGCATCTTTCAATCTTGGTTTCTTCCTGAGGCATGAAGAACATTCCCACTCCATATCTTCCGGAAGGTGGCAATTCGATGTCCTGCTCGGTACATACCTGACGGAAAAAATCATCCTGAATCTGTAACAGAAGTCCGCCACCGTCACCAGTGAGTTTGTCACTCCCGATTGCGCCTCGGTGTTCTAAATTTACTGAAACCTGTATGGCATTCTTGACGATAGTGTGGGTAGGAGTTCCATCTATATTTGCTACAAAACCGACACCACAGGCATCATGCTCATATTTAGGGTCATACAAACCGGAGGGTTCAGGGTGTCTGGATAAATTTACATTTTTAAAATTTCTAATCTCTGGCATGGCTATTCTTGCTTCTTTTATTACATAGTTATCAATTACTCAAATGGTTTCGGTTGTGGAGTCTTATCCGTTGACGGAGGCAAAATTGGGAACATAAAAGACGGTTGATTACCGGTAAGCGTCTTAAGGAAAGCTACAATACTGGCGTTTTCATCCTCAGTGAATTCCTTACCCAACTGCAATCTGCCCATAACGTCCACGGTCTCTGTCAGAGTCTCCGCCTCACCATCGTGGAAGTAGGGATATGTCAACTCCACATTGCGAAGAGTCGGTACCTTAAACTTGAAGCGATCCGATGCATTGCCGGTAACTGCGCTAAGTCCTTCAGCCGGGCTCTTGGCCTCGTAGGGTTCA
Source organism: Candidatus Scalindua sp. (assembly GCA_046757745.1). GTDB lineage: Bacteria > Planctomycetota > Brocadiia > Brocadiales > Scalinduaceae > Scalindua. Next base: position 3,300 of record JBHHYW010000048.1, on the reverse strand, counting down.
ATCACACCCATTTTCTGAAAAGAGTTACCACCTACTGCTGCACCGTTATGACATATAACACAACCGCTTTGCTTGAAGAGCTGGTAACCCGCAAGTTCTTCATTAGTTAAGGCATCTCCATTACCCAGCAACCATTGGTCGAAACAAGAATTGGGCGTTACCAGTGTCTTCTCAAACTCGGCAATAGCCTGTGTTACATGATCAATATTGATACTGTCTGGACCAAATACCTGGTTGAATTCAGTTACGTATTGAGGAATGGACTCCAGTACTTCAACCACCAGCGTGTGGGTAAATGCCATCTCCATCGGGCTGGCGATAGGCCCTCCAGCCTGTTCCTTCAGATCCGCAGCACGTCCATCCCAGAATTGAGCAATATTCATACTCGAATTGAGTACGGTAGGTGCATTAATCGGTCCCTGTTGCCAGTTGTGACCGATAGAGGTTTTAAGATTGTCCGTTCCGCCCCTACTCAGGTTATGGCATGAATTGCACGACAGGAAACCAGACTTGGATAATCGTCGTTCAAAATACAGCTTTTTCCCTAATTCAACCTGGGCAAGATTGATTTCCTTTACAGGCGCTATGGGTTCAATAGGTTCTTTCGCTGATACCACGCCAGTGGTCGCAAATACCCCTACTAAAGCCAAAGAGGCGATGAGTGCTTTTGTTTTCATTTCTTACTCCTTCCTGTTTTTTTGCAGAAATAAAAAGCGTTTCTATTTTATCAAACAGGGTTATACGCTTTACTGCCACTACCACTATATCATGTATGCGCGACTTAATGTTGACCGCCACGAATATTTTGTCCTTTAACTGGTCCGATATTCACCGCCTGTTGGATAAGGCGATAAAACAACATTCCTCGCAACCGGGAGGTTCTACGATTAAATCTAAACACAATTTCGTCCAAATAGTAATCCAAATGAGACGAACGTGGCGCACCTTGATGGGTTCCTTGAAGCCAACGTTTCAGCAAGGCAACCACTCGGTTAGCCAAAGGCAACAGATTTTCACCAACATCAGCCGTCTTCCGAATAATACGATGTTTATAACCGGACGAAGACAGTTGGCTATATCCGTTCCAACCATCTGTATGTACTTCGCTGTCAGGTTGAACGCTGTCTTCAACCACTGGTATCAAGCTATTTCCAGAAGCATCTTTAGCTTTATGAAGGCGTATTCTTCCTATATGTTTGCCTTTATCTTCTACAGCAACCAGCACCAATGCCTTACCTTCAGATCCTCTCCTCGGCCTCGTTTTCCAGGACGTGGGCCTCCAAGTTTCATCGACCTGTACAGGGCCAATCAGCCTGTCGCGACCAGGATGAACCGTAGCTATTCGCAATTTATGCAACATAGTCCATATTGTTTCATATCTGTTAACACCCAATATTTGTTGAAGACCCAACGCACTAATACCATGCTTTTGACTAACCACTTGCCATATAGCACGGAACCACACTCTCAATGGTATACGAGTATCTTGAATGATGGTTCCTGCTGTAACAGAAGCCCTAGATTTGCAACGCTTACATCGGTACAACCCGTTTTGCATAATCCAAAATTCTCTATGATTGCATCGTGTACAGATAAATCCATTTGGCCACCGCACTTGATAAAGATATTCTCGGCAAGCTTCTTCAGTTGCAAAACACTTTTCAAACTCAAGTATGTCTTTAGGATAATCTCCCGTATCCCCCATATATTATATATCGGAGGTGTGGCAGTCAAGCGTATAACCCTATTATCAAATATAATCAACTTACAAAACAAAAAGAATATGTCGGTAGTCTCGGCGCTTAATGCGTTTGAGGCAGGGGAGAGAGTGAAACCGATGCCAGCTCTGTTGCAGTGTGCAAGCGTTCGACAACCTTTGACTCCAGATCCTTCAGGTATCTGTACGCAATCCACCGATAACCCCAATTCACCAACCAGGCAGGCAACCTGCCACCAGGATCTACACAAGCACAAAGTTCAACGTGTGTATGTAAAGGATTTATTCTCTTAAGTATCCAGCAGCATTGTAAATATGGAATATGAACTCTGCTTTTGATTTCAGGTGCACCAGGATTCTCGATGAGATTAATAGACACTCGGATAGTTGATTTTTCCGGGCCAGAAGTTATAGTTCGCTTGGCGACATAATCTCTATCAGCCATCGGCCAGACGCCGTTACAGGCGACATAAATGATGGTTTCCCTGTCACTGATACTTTCAACGTTTAGTGCCTCTAAGCATTGGGGAGCCCAGTCCGGCATAATTTCTGTATCGAGAATAACTGACAGATAATCGGATATTTCACCAAAGAGGACTCCTGAAGATTTAAACTCTAAGAAAATAGAATCTTCTTTAATGCGTTTGTGGACTGTGATACCATCTGCCTCATAAACGAAACGCCATTCCTCCTCTCCCGCCTTCAACGGAGTAAGAGCAAGAATAAAGACTGCTGTTAGTAGGGCCGTTATGAAAGATAAAAAAGGAGGAAACACCAGTTTTTTCTGGAAAAATCTTTGTCTCATTTTTGGGCTTGTCAATTTCATACAACTTCACACAAAAATCATTAATTATGACAAAAGAACGAACTAGCCTTATAATCCGCTTGCCCTTTCCAATCCGTCCCACAAAACAGTCCTGGCATCAAGGAAATCCATTGCGCCAAATCTCAGCAACTCCTGATGATCTTCCGTCTGAGCGAATGGGAGTAAAGAATCTTTTATACCCTCTGCGTGTTCCACATCCAGCTCAATGTGTGCAGAAAAGAAAAGCACATCATCCTCACTCAGTCCGGCGCCCCTGCATCCTTCACGTATGTATGTATACATCTGCGGCACAATATATTCAGTGCCCGGGCCTATTCCTCCAAATGCCTCTATATAATTGAGGTATCTGATATTTAAATATTTATCTACAAAAAGTTTTGTCTCCGGCAACATCTTGATTGTATTCAGCGCCTCAGGCGATGTATCAATCCCCACAGACCTTAAAAATCCGCGGAATATTGCAGGATGTGTCCGTTCTGCATCCATGTCCTGATTCTCTTCCTGACGTCCGCCATATTCTTCATGAAGGTTCTTAATTAATGGCGCCCTTGAAGCTTCATCCGGAGTAATAGCGACCAATGATGCCAGGTATCTGGAGAAATGACGTGAAAAGCAATAATACTGCTCGGCAAAAATCTTAACTTGATCCTTATTTACCTCCCTGTTTTCAAACTTCTTTAAATATGAATGTCTCATTGCCGGATGCTCCAGACAATCCTTCTGCAACTGATCTACAAATTCTTCTGCTGATACTGCC
>JBHHYW010000047.1:0-11200 GCA_046757745.1 Candidatus Scalindua sp. | reverse complement strand
TTATTCTTAAAAGAGGCAATGTGATTCCTTACGGTCCGTTTTTGTCACTGGCAGCATTTGTATGTTTATTATTTAAAGATTATTTTGTTGGGATTATTGATAACTATTTAGATATTTATATAAGTATTTTTCAACTTTTATAGCTTCAATCTTTTAGAGAACGGAGGTGTTTATGGGGTTTAAATCAGGTTTTGTAAGATGTCTTTTTTTGTCATTAATGGTTCTTTTCGTTGGATGCGCAGAGTTGAAGAGTCTTCGTGAAGAGAAATTGACAATGACTCAAAAAATAGAAGAGTTGCAGAAGGAAAGAGATGATTTGGAAAGTAGATATAATTTAAGCGAACAGGAAAAGGCGGGATTGATTGAAGAGCGGGACAGGCTAGAGAATGCAAGGCGTGGTATGGAAGAGAGGCTGAAGGGCTCCGGTGCATCTGTCAGGATTAAGGAAGGCAAGATTTCGGTTATGCTCCCCTCGTCTATCTTATTTAATTCCGGCCAGACCAAACTGAAGAAGGCGGCAAGAAACAGTCTGACGAAGGTATGTAATGTACTCAAAAAAGATTTCCCCAATGCAACCATTAGAATTGAGGGGCATACTGATAGTGATCCGCTTAAACGTACAAAAAAGGTTTATAATTCCAATTGGGAGCTTTCTGCTTTGAGAGCATCAAATGTACTTCATTATCTGGTAGACAGTTGCCATTTAGACCCTAAAAAGTTATATATTGCCGGTTTTGGAAAATATCAGCCTGTTGCAAGCAACAAAAGCAAGGAAGGTAAGAAGAAAAATCGACGCGTAGAGATTGTTATTCTTACTGACAGATGATTGCGATTATTGATTATGGAATGGGCAACCTGAGGAGTGTGGAAAAGGCATTCGAAAAAGTTGGCTTTGGTGCTGTTGTAACGGATAAATCTGAAACGATAGAAAAAGCTGATAAGATTGTGTTGCCGGGTGTTGGAGCCTTTAAGGATGCCAAAGAAGGTCTGCAGGAAAGGGATTTAGTAGAACCAATAATAAATCACATAAAAAAGCGTAAATTATTTTTGGGAATTTGCCTTGGTCTTCAATTGCTTTTTACCAGAAGTAATGAGGATGGTGAACATGAAGGCCTGGACATAGTACCTGGTGAGGTGGTAAGATTTAGACCTGACAGATTGTCCGGTGGAGACAACCAGAAATTAAAAATACCTCATATGGGTTGGAACAGGATTAGAGCAAAGAAAGAGGTGCCTATTTTAAAAGGATTGCCGGATAATTCATATATGTATTTTGTACACTCCTATTATGTAATTCCTGACCGGCGTGATGTTGTAGCTACTGAATCTGAGTACGGCGGCGCATTTGTATCAATGATATCAATCGATAATGTCTTTGCAATGCAGTTTCATCCCGAGAAGAGTCAACATTATGGTTTGATGATTCTCAAGAACTTTGGTGAATTATAATTATAATATTGAGAAATTAAGGAATTGAGGGATTAAGGGATTGAGGAATTGAGGAATTCCTGAATTTCCCAATTCCTAAATTTTGTTATGTTAATATGTTAATAATACCTGCTATAGATTTAAAAGGCGGCAAATGCGTCAGGCTGTCTATGGGGAAGAAGGAGCATGAGACGGTCTTTTCGGATAATCCTGTGCAAGTTGCTGAAGATTGGAAGGCGCAGGGGGCGGAATATATCCATGTTGTTGATCTCGACGGGGCATTTGAGGGCGAGCCTAAAAATATGCATATTGTAAAGCAGATTAAGGAGAAGGTTGACGTATGCATACAGGTCGGAGGCGGTATCAGGCATAAGCAAGTCGTAGAGGAATTGATTGGTATGGGGATTGACAGGCTTATTATCGGGACCAGGGCGTTTGACTCACCGGAGTGGCTCTTTGAATTGTGTTCCGAGTTTCCCGGAAAAATAGCTGTCGGGATTGATGCGGAGAATGGCAGGGTCGCCATTAAGGGATGGACGTCCGTTTCGGACAGTACGGCCATTGGTTTTGCGCTGGAAATAGAGAAGGCAAATCCCGCCGCCGTTATTTTTACGGATATTTCAAAAGATGGGATGCTGAAGGGGCCAGGCTTTTCAAGTATTTTAGACTTTACAAAGAGTGTTAATATGCCGGTTATCGCTTCAGGGGGAGTGTCTTCTATTGAAGACGTAAAGAAGCTATCTCGTTTCCCTCTTGAGGGGATGATTATCGGTAAAGCGCTCTATACGGGTAATATTTTGTTATCGGAGGCGGTAAAAATATGTAACTCAAACCTAGAGGTTTGACAAGACATTGTCGCTAAACATTTAAATTGGCGGCAGGAGGGAGCTAATTCGCTATGGAGGCATACAATGGGACAATATGAAACGAAAGATATTAGGAACGTGGCATTTGTTGGACATGGTGCGTCGGGAAAGACTTCGCTGGTTGAAGGCATACTTTTTAAGACAGGCGCTACAAAGCGTTTGGGTAGTGTTGATGATGGCACTTCCATTTCAGATTTTGATCCGGAAGAAAAAGTGAGAAAGACTACAATCGATTCTTCAATTCTGCATTGCAGTTGGCAAGACAGAGAGATTAACATAATTGATACTCCAGGATATCCCGACTTTATAAGCGGTTCGATAAGCGCCTTAAGCGCCGTGGAAACTGCAGTAATAGTAATTGCTGCTACAAGCGGCATCCAGGTCAACACTCAAAAAATGTGGGATATTGCCAGTGATGCAGGGTTGGCTCGAGTGGTTGTAATCACAAAGATGGATGGTGATAATATTGACTTCCCTGCGCTTCTGGATGCAATTCAAAATACATTTGGTAAAGAGTGCATACCCTTAATGTTGCCTGTAGGTCATGGGCCGGATTTTAAAGGAGTAGTCGATATATTAAACCCGCCGGATGAATTGCCGGGTGAAGTGGTTGGTGATGTAAGTCAGAACCGTGAGAAGTTGGTTGAAGCAATTGTTTCTGTGTGCGATGAACAACTGGAAAAGTATCTTGACGGGCAGGAAATAGATGTTGAAACACTTCAGGGGTGCCTTAGCACTGCTGTTGCTTCTGGATGTATTGTGCCGGTATTATGCTGTGAAAATAAGGAGAGTTTGGGTGTTGAAGAAATAGCTGGTGTGATTGCGAGATTTACTCCTTCACCTGAAAAAGGTTTGGCACGGATATGCGTCAGTATGGAAGGGGACGAGGAAGAAAGAGAGATAGAGGCATCAAAGAGCGTTCCTTTCAGTGCGCAGGTATTCAAATCAATTACTGACCCTTTTGTTGGTAAACTGAGCTTCTTTAGAGTCTATTCAGGCGAGCTGAAAAATCATCCGGAAGTTTATAACGTACGTACAGAAAAGAATGAAAAGATCGGACATATGTTTAAGACTTTCGGAAAAGAACAGCATGAAATAGATGGAGCCATGCCTGGTGATATAGTTACAATATCAAAAGTCGATGATATATCTGTATCAGATACATTATGTGATCCTAACGTGAAAGTCAAGTTTAAGGATATTAAATTTCCGAATCCTATGGCGTCTCTGGCCATTGAACCTAAGAGTCGCGGGGCGGAACAAAAGATAAGTGAAACGCTACACAGGCTGGTAGTTGAAGACAGTACATTTAAGGTCTCAAGAGATGTCCAAACGCATGAATTAGTTGTCACGGGTATGAGTAATCTGCACCTGGATGTAATTCTGAGTAGACTAAAGAGTCGTTATGACATTGAGGTAGAGTCGCGACAACCAAAGATTCCCCACAAAGAAACGATTACAACAAAAGCGAATGCGCAATATAAACATAAAAAGCAGACTGGAGGTAAAGGGCAGTATGGTGAGGTTTTTTTGCGTATAGAACCTTTAGAGAGGGGTGGCGGTTTTGAATTCGCAAGTAAAATTGTTGGCGGAGCAATTCCATCGCAGTATATTCCGGCAGTGGAAAAGGGCTTAAGGGAAACAATAGCTAAGGGGATTCTAAGTAATAATCCGATAGTAGACGTGAAAGTCGAACTATACGACGGTTCTTTTCATAATGTCGATTCTTCTGAAGCTGCATTTAAGATAGCAGCATCAAAGGCATTTAATCTGGCATTTAAAGATGCAAAACCTGTTTTGCTGGAGCCTGTGGTTAACATAGAGGTAACCATACCTTCCGAGTTTATGGGCGATATAACAGGCAACCTTTCATCGAGGAGAGGGCGTGTACAGGGTATGGATTCGTTTGGGGATCTTCAGGTTTTAAAGGCCAGTATTCCCATGGATGAGGTTAAAAACTATGAGACAGAGCTAAAATCAATGACAGGTGGCAGGGGTTCATATACGATGGAGCTTTCACATTACGACATAGTTCCGTCACATATTGCTCAGGCAGTTATAGCCCAGGCGAAGAAGGAAGTTGAAACTGTAGATTAGGTGCTTCCAGCGCCTAAATTGAGTGATTTGTGTAGCTACAACCTTCAGGTTGCGTTACTTACGTAAAATTTTCATATACCCAGCAGTTGATGAAGAGTGTCCGCCTGGGCAGGACGGCCACAGTAGTAATATTCAATACAAAATCTATCAATTGTGGTTGTGAAAAAGTAGTTTTAAGAATGTTTAATAGATTATATTTAATAAAATTAAAAAATTAAAAAGTACTTGACATAAGAGCGCAATTTATATAGTGTTTGTTAATCATACAGAAGTCTTATCCTGATTTTCAGTAAGGTGGTGGGGGGAGGATTAGTATAGATCGCGCATGTTTCATTTTCCAATTGAGTTGTTAATACCCTCCAGAATTATATAGTCTTCTTCATATCAAAGTACAATTGTCAGCTATATACAATGTAGAGCCTTGGCTTTTAGAGAGAAATGATATGTATTTCCTTATCTTTAGAAGAAAGGGAGTTTGCCTTTTTAAATTTTGAATAAATAATCGAGTTTTAATTATGGCACACGTACATTTTGCATTTCAAGTATTAACTTTTTGAAACTTTTATACTATAACCATGAAAGGAGGGGGGAAGAGCGCACAAACTCTAGTGAAAAGGAGATGTTTCAGTAAAGTATGTTGCTAAGTATGTCGTATAAAGAATTTTTAGGATAGTTGTCGTAGTTGCTTCTGTTGGTCTAACTAAATGATGTGTGCGTGCAATTTTGCTCATGCTGATGAAGAACAAAAACAAGAGGAAACGCACAAACTCTAGTGAAAAGGAGATGTTTTTATCAAATTCAATTTCATGGAGGTGAAAGATATGCGAGATTTTTTAATTGCATTTATGTTTGTTGTTGCTTTTGTGGCAGGTGGTACACAGGTGATAGCCGGAGAGCACCCGAAAAAAGCCGCTGACGCGAAGGCGCAGGTTGCATCTGAGACGGAGTACGTCCTTACCCCTGAGGAGTTCGAAAAATGCAGGCAGATTTACTTCGACCGCTGTGCAGGCTGTCATGGAGTTCTGAGAAAAGGAGCTACCGGGCCAAATCTAACACCGGTTAAGACGAGAGCCAAGGGATCAAAGAAGCTTAGAGATTTTATATGGTATGGAACCGGTGGAGGCATGCCTGGCTGGGGGAAAATGGGTACTATCACTGCAGAAGAGACAGATCTTCTGGTGAAGTATGTTCAGAACGAACCTCCTGTTCCGCCTCAATGGGATATGAAGTCCGTTAAAGCTAGTTGGAAATTGTTGATCCCGCCGGATAAACGTCCCACTAAGCCTGAGCACAATCGTGACATCGATAATATGTTCGCCGTGGTCCTGCGAGACGCCGGCAAGATAGCAATTATTGACGGCGACACCAAAGAAGTAGTAAGCACAATTGATTCAGGCTATGCGGTACACATCTGCAGGATGTCAATGTCAGGAAGATACGTGTATTCCATAGGCAGGGATGGCAAGGCCACGGTAATGGATCTCTGGATGAAAAAGCCTGACAAAGTAGCAGAGGTTAGATGCTCCCTTGACGCGCGATCCATCGATGTGAGCAAGTTCAAAGGATTCGAAGACAAGTACGCCGTAGTTGGCGGTTACTGGCCGCCCCAGTTTGTGATACTGGACGGAGCGACTCTTGAGCCCATTAAAATCGTGAGCACACTGAGCTATACCTACGACACGGAGGAATTTCATCCGGAGCCGCGCGTAGCCAGCATTGTAGCATCGCACTTTGCACCAGAATGGGTCTTGAATATTAAAGAAACAGGGCAGGTATGGCTCGTGGATTATACTGATCCAAACAATCCGGGAATTAAGATGATTGAGGCCGAACGTTTCCTGCATGATGGAGGATGGGATTCAACCAAGCGCTACTTCCTCGTGGCAGCTAATGCGAGGAACAAGATATGCATCATAGATGCCAGGGAAAAGAAACTCGTTAAGAATGTTGATACAGGCGGCATTAAACCGCATCCCGGAAGAGGGGCCAATTGGATTGACCCGGAATTCGGCCCGGTCTGGGCCACGGGGCACATTGGAGATGATGTTGTGTCAGTGATAGGCACGGACCCGGTGAACCATCCGGATAGCGCCTGGAAAGTGGTCAGGAAAATAAAATCGCTTAGTTCCGGCAACCTGTTTATTAAGACCCATCCGAAAAGCAAATGGATTTGGCTTGACACTCCTCTGAGTAAGAAAAAGAAATATAGGACAACTCTTGCTGTCTACGACAAAAATAATATGGCTGCCGGGATATTCAAGGAAGTGGTAGTCGCAGATTATGGCAAGGCTGTGCACATGGAGTACAATAAAGCAGGAGACGAACTCTGGGTAAGCGTCTGGGGTAATTTGGGCGATGCCGACAAGGGCAAGGCAGGTGAGATTGTGGTGATAGACGACGCGACCATGAAGGTAAAGACAAGGATAAAGAACCTTCTCACTCCTACGGGTAAGTTCAATGTGTACAATACAGTGCATGACCTATATTAACAAGTTATCAGGATTATTTACTAAGTAGGCTACAGGAAGGCACGGACAAATTTTATTTGTCCGTGCCTGTTTTATTTATTCCTGAATTGAGCAATTCTTAATTAAAACTGTAGGGGATATTTCCCGATCAGTCCTTATGACGTGGATCGTTTCCCCGCCTGAATGACAAGTCGGGCAGGCCAAACGAACCCTACATTTCATTTTTGTAGTGATGTGTGGTATTATTTTTTTTACTGCATCCTGGTTATTATAAATGCTATAATTACTGGCATTTCTAATGATTAAGAATTGTCAAATTTAAGTTCTTGTTACTCATCGTTGTGAAAGGCGCGGTGTCGGATGATAAATTGTTCGAAACTTTTACAAAGCACAAACACGCTGAAAGAGATAAAAAGGTACTCAGCAGTCAAGAAGGAGACGCCAAAATGGATGCTCCGCTTCTCTAAGACCGCCTCCCCTATAGTGGTTTGGAATACAACCAGGAAGTGCAATCTAAGCTGTGCCCATTGTTATATCAACGCCGTGGGCGAGGGAGATCCCGATGCAGATATGGGGGAACTCACAACCAGAGAGGCGATGGACATGATCGAGGACTTAGTGTCTATAAAATCTCCCATGCTCGCTTTCTCCGGCGGCGAGCCGTTGCTGCGAAACGATATATATGAGCTTAACGTGTACGCCATGAAGCTCGGACTCAGGACCATACTATCGAGCAACAGCACCCTTATAACCAGGGAAGCGGCGAAGAAAATCAAGGAAGCCGGCTTCGCCTATGTAGGCGTTAGCCTGGACGGCAGCGGAGAAGCCCACGACAGCTTTCGGGGGGCCAAGGGGGCCTTTGAGAAGTCGATTCAGGGACTGAGGAACCTCATGGAGGCAGGGGTTAGAACAGGTGTGAGGTTTGCCATTACCAATCAGAACTACGACGAGTTGTCCAAGGTTCTTGAGATAACCAAGCGCGAAAAAATACCAAGATTCTCACTCTTCCAGCTCGTGTACGGGGGCAGAGGGAAGGAGATTATTGACTGGGACATCTTCAACGAGCAGCGGAGAGAGGTGATGGACTATATAATAGAGGAAGCCAGGGTGAGCAACGGCATGAACATTGTCACAGCCGATAATTATGCCGACGGCATTTACCTGCTGCAAGACGTTGCAGAGCACGAGCCGGAACGCGCTGCTGAGGTGGAAAGACTCCTTGCTATGCAGAGCGGCTGTCCGGCAGGGGACGGGCTTGCGAACGTGGACAATCAAGGGAACGTGCACCTCTGCCCCTACTGGCAGAGCCGGACAATAGGCAATATTCGGGAGCAGAAGTTCAGCGACATCTGGTTTGACGAGGAAAACGAGATCCTCGCCAAGATGAGGGACAAAACGCGCTATCTCAAGGACAAGTGCGGGAGGTGCAAGCTTAATCACCTTTGCATGGGATGCAGGGTTAGGGCAGAGGTAGCTTGTGGCGATCCCTTCGGGGAAGACCCTGCGTGCTACCTGACCGAGGAGGAAATTACCGGGGCAAAGGTTTGGTTACATGATAGAAGTTAGCAGGATACTGGTATCGGAGAAGCTTGAAAACAAGGACCTTCGCCACAGGCGCCGTGAAGGCTCGGCCCCGGTTGTGGTATGGTGCACGACGAGGAGGTGCAATCTAAACTGCATGCACTGCTATTCCGGCGGTAACGCAGCCTCTGATGACGAACTCTCGACCGATGAAGCAAAAAGAATGCTTGATGAACTAGCGGACTGTGGCTCCCCATTCATGATACTCTCTGGTGGGGAGCCCTTTTTACGGGCGGATGTCTTAGAGCTGGGGCGCTATGCCATGGAGATAGGTTTGCCGGTCATAGTGTCCTCCAACGGTACTTTAGTTACCCGGGAGACGGCGGCAAAGGCGGCAGAAGCCGGCTTTGGATACGTTGGCATTAGCCTGGATGGCTTAGCCGAGACGAACGACTCCTTCAGGGGCAGTGGAGATGCTTACAGCAATGCCCTTCAGGGAATGCGGAACCTCCGCGATGCCGGGATAAAGACAGGGCTGAGGTTCACCATAACCCGGCTCAACTGCCATGAACTCCCGTTGATTATGGAACTCCTGGTTAAGGAAGGTTTTCACCGTCTCTGCGTTTATCATCTTGAGTATGCCGGCCGTGGACGAGAACTCATGAATAATGACTTGTCGCCTGATGAACGGCGGAAAGCCGTGGATGACCTGTTCAGGAAAACCGTTGAGATAAACCGCCACAATCATGATCTCGAGGTCCTCACAGTTGGAAACTACGCTGACGCCGCCTACATTTACATGAAAATTTTGAAGGAAGACCCGGAAAAAGCCAGGGCAGCGTATGAACACTTTCTCCGCAACGGAGGTGAAGGCTGCGGTGAAAAGCTCGCCTACATAGACGAAAAGGGCAATGTATTCGCCAGTCAGCACATGAAGACTGAACTGGGGAACATCAGGGAGAGGACCCTTAAAGATATCTGGAACAGTGATAACGAGTTCCTGTGGAAGCTCAGGCACAGGGACAAGCTGCTCCGAGGCAGGTGCGCAGAATGCAGGTTTCTGGAAATCTGCAGAGGCGGTTCAAGGGCCAGGGCCCTTGCGGTTCATGATGACTTCTGCGCCCCTGATCCGAGCTGCTACTTAACCGAAGAAGAAATCCTTAAACCGGTGCATGAGGAGGCGCTGCATGATTAACTTCAGCCGGCTGCTCAAGGTAAAGGAGACAGCCAGAGATGTTGAAAAACACCACAATAAAAGGGCTGATGAGGTACCAAAGCACCTTATCAGATACTCAAATGTCAAAGCCCCAATGGTGAGTTGGAATATTACCAGGAAGTGCAACTTCTCTTGCGATATATGCCACCTCGACTCTGCTCTTGAGGCAGAGAGTGACGAGTTAACTACCCAGGAGGCTATAGAGTTTATTGATCAGATGGCGTCAATGAAGGTGCCTATGATTTCTGTCTACGGGGGAGAGCCATTAACCAGGGAAGATTTTTTCACACTTGCAGGCCACGCCCATAAGAAGGGGCTGAGGGTTATTTTATCCAGTAATGCTGCCCTGATAACAGAGAAAACAGCCAATGGAATCGCGGAGTCTGGTATTTCCTACGTGGGAATTGATATGGACGGATTTTCACAGATAGGCGGTGCAATGGACGTTATTGCAGGGTTAGAAAAGGCTTTGCCTGCGATGGGACACCTCAAAGACGCAGGAGTGGGGTGTGGTGTGAGGATTACTATTGGAAGCTTCAATCTGTCTCAGATGTCGTCCATAATCAAGGCTATAGAAAACGCAGGACTCAAAAGATTTGCGGTTTGTCAGCACTTTGGAGGTAGAGACTGGAAGGCCGTGAAGGAAGAGAGGCGGGGAATCATTGACTTTCTAATTGATTATGCAATGAAGAATCCGGAGATGGAGGTTGTTACCGAACAATTATATGACGACGGCGTTTACCTGTTGCTACGTGTTGCAGAGCGTGAGCCGGAACTTGCTGCTGAGATGAAAAAACTTCTTGCCAGGCAGGGAGGATGTCCGGCAGGGGACAGGATTGTTAATGTGGACTACCGGGGCAACGTACACCTCTGCCCCTACTGGAAGAGCCGGACAATAGGCAATATTCGCGATCAAAGGTTCGGAGACATATGTTTTGACGGGGAAAACGATGTCTTCGCTAAGATGAGTGACAAAACGCAGTATCTCAAAGGCAGGTGTGGGAGATGTAAGTATAATCACCTTTGCAGGGGATGCGGAGCCAGGGCAGAGGAAATGTGTGGCGATCCCTTCGGGGCGGATCCTGCGTGCTACCTGACTGAGGAGGAGATTACAGAGGCTGTTCCAATCACAAGCAATACATGATAGGCAGGCACTGAAATAAAGATATATGCATCTACCCTGTATTACTTATAATCAGTATGTCTGTTATCAAAGAATTGAAGGATGAACTTTGATGATCTAAATTATATTTGTGCGGTAAGTATCCCTTTGTGTTGTTTTTCTGTATGAGCCAGTTCAAAAAGGCTATTAGCGGCCTTGACTATCTTTTCTGCCCCTCCAGGCATAAAATATATTTCACCACAATCATTACACACCCACGCTTTTAACCCTGAAAGTCGAATTTTGATCCCTTCTCTCTCGAATTCTCGGGAGATAAATTTGTTTTCTAATATACCTCCACACTCTGAACAGGGGTGTTCCATTAACCCTTTATCTTTCTTCATAACATTTTTCCTCTTTGAGTAGAGCTTATCCGCCAAGGTTTTTGAGGTATGTAAGCAGTAACTATATCTACTAAGTCAGACCTTGAATATTCACAAAC
>JBHHYW010000046.1:0-11343 GCA_046757745.1 Candidatus Scalindua sp. | reverse complement strand
GTATCTCCATGTCACTGCAGATTTCGGAGATTACGTCATCAAATAATACAGCCTGTCCGGTCGATGTCCTTCCCCATACATAAACCTGTCCGTCGTTCCAGACCGGTTCTCCCTTTTCCCTCAGCCTGTCATGCAGACAGTTTGAAACATGCATCCATTCAGAAATTTTTTGCATTTCTCCTCTGGCATTCTCAATGCCTGTTAAGTAATTCTCCAGTTCCACAATCCTCTCGTCCATATGGACCTGATTTTCCTTGTTTGTATCTTCGGTAATCTCTTCATCTTCCAGCATCATTTTACTGAAGCTCTCTTCCCCCTTTAATTCCTCGATCTTTTCCCTTAACTCTTTAATGAGCCTTTCTCTTTCAGCTTTCAGGACATCGCCCCTGCATGACCATATCTTTTCATGGATTACCAGATTCTTAATGTCCGGGATATCAATGCTGTACTTGTACAGGTTTTCTATCTCCTCAAAGATTTCGCAGTTCTTGCCCCCTTTGATTGACTCCATTAACTTACCGGTATGCCCAAGAACCTCTCTCTCCGCAGCGCCATCCTTTCGGCCGCTCTTGATAATATCTTCCATTAACGTGGTTATGGCCCCCAGGACATCTCTTTCGATGGATATTTCTTTCTTTTCATACCTGATGATCCTTTCCATTAATGAACTGATGCATCCAAAAACCTCTTTATCTACAAATCTCTCCTTAATAGTTTGATTCTTTGCTGAATTGATGTCTTTAATACTCATTTACTCCCACCCCTCTCTGATAATTGAATATAATTGCAGCTTCACCCTTCTCTTAAACTTTATATTTCTGTTTTCCGGGTTACTAGAGTAAAAAATCAGGTTCAAAGAAAAAGCGAAGACAAGATAATCTATGACATTAGTACGCTTAGGGGCAGGTTTAAAACATGCCCTTACTCCGGCTTTTTCTCTTTTGCAAGGCTTAGATTGGTTTTCAATGTTTTTGTGTAGGGGTGATCATTGCCCAACCTCACCTGAATAACTGATAAGGCCTTCTCAAGATATTCAATTGCCTTATCGTATTCACCCTTTGCATTCCAGGCAGTTCCAAGGTTATTTCTATAAGTGGCAACATCCGGATGATTTTCGCCAAATTTCTTTAAATCAGACTTTAACGCCTTCTCAAAATAATCAATTGCCTTGTCATATTCACCTTTTGCATTCCAGGCTACTCCAAGGTTGTTCCTGTAAGCAGCAATATTTGGATGGCTTTCACCGAAGGTCTTTAAATCAGATTTCAGCGCCTTCTCATAGTACTCAATCGCCCTGTCATAATCACCTTTTGCCCGCCAGGCTTCTCCCAGGTTGTTCCAACGGGTAGCAACTTTCGGATGGTTTTCACCAAAGTTCTTTATGTCAGATTTCAGCGCCTTCTCATAGTACTCAATAGCCTTGTCATATTCACCTTTTGCTTTCCATGCTACTCCCAGGTTGTTTCGGTAAGTAGCGACATCCGGATGGTCTTCACCGAAGGCCTTTAAATCAGCCTTTAGCGCCTTCTCATAGTACTCAATAGCCTTGTCATATTTTCCCTTTGCGTTCCACGCTGTGCCCAGGTTGTTTTGGTAAGTAGCGACATTCGGATAGTCAGTAGTAAGGGGGCCGATCAGTTCTATAAACCATTTCTGCCTCCTTGCCTCTTTCCACATATCGTAAGGCAATATTTCGTCGTTACGTATATGCCTCCATACCTTTTCCCTTTTGACCTTGCCTGGATACTCTTCCAGATTGCCTCTTGCCAGCTTTTGATCACCTTTCAACCAATACCATAATGCAAGCATAACTTTATCTACATCTCTCAAATCAACTTTACTAAAGACTTCGTTCGCTTCCGCTTCCTTTTTTAAGTATAGCAAGTTGGCAGCTAAACCTAACTTTGAGGAATCAGTGTTTTTTATCTTCGCATATTCTCTAGACAACTTGATCGCATCGTCATATTTGCCCAGTTGATAGGCAAACCTTGACGCCAGAAAATATGCTTTACCTTTATTAAACGGGTTAAGGCGATTTTCGATCTTTTCAAGTATTGGTTTTGTTTCTTCGTAAACCAGCTTTAATACCATAGTATCACCTCTTGACAGGTAAAAACCTGACCATGCAACATGCATTGCCAACCAATATCTCCTGGGGTCATTGTCGTCCAATCTGGTAATCGCCTCATTGTAATATGAGATAGCATCTGTATAATCTCCCAGAGAATGTTGAAGGCTTCCAATGTTCTTCAGGGTAATAAAATCATCAGATGCTCCTTCGCTATACTTTAATGACTCCTGATAAGCATAGACGGCCCTGGCATATTCTCCCATTAATGTAAAAACGCCCCCCTTTTCATTATATCCCCAGCTAAGAGCTTCATTCGTGGTGCAACTGTGAATGTATTCATCAACTAACTCCATAGCTTCTTTCAGTTTACCGTGAGCCTTAAGTGATACAATGGCGGATTCGGGGGTTTCATTTGCCTCAGAGACTTTCTGCTCAAATATCAGGATTAATAGAAGGAAGCCTGATGCGATCAACACACAAGGGATAATTTGATTTATGTTTTTCCCGATTGAGTGGAACTCTGTTTTCATAATTACAACCTGTTTCTTATTTTATAATAGGAAAATGAGAGGACAGGACGACAATCTCTTAATAATATTCTTTTGACCAATTTTATCAAGGAATTGGGAAATTCCCGCCTAACAAACCTGCGGGCAAGCAGGAATTCCTTAATCCTTAAATTTCTTAATATTATGATTCCGACTCGTTTGGGTTATGGTTTCCCAACATTGTTATTTCTTGTGCTTGAATCGGTTCAGGCTTTTAATGTTATTCTTCTCTGTCTGCAAATTCAAGTTAATTTTGAATTCCTGATATTTTGAAAATCGGACTCCTCCGCCTCCGCTATAATGCCACTGAAAAGCACAGAAAAAGAGAAATTATGATAAAGTCTTTTAAGAGTTTACCGATAATATAATCGAGTGTCTGTGTTTGACTGGCACCATGGAATAGTATAACTGGTAATAGTTTGGGTGCTTAACCAATTACAAGGAAGGAAAGTATGCCGACTTACGATTATGAATGTACGGCGTGTAGCCATACATTCGAATTATTTCAGTCAATATATAAAGGGCCGATTAGAAAATGTCCCAGATGCGGAAAGCTGAAATCAAAGCGTCTAATTGGTACGGGCAGTACCATTATCTTCAAAGGGTCAGGCTTTTATCAGACCGACTACAGAAGTACGGAATATAAATCCCGCCAGAAAGCTGAAAGTTCAGCTTCATCTTGATAAAGACGAAAACCTGTAGCAAATACATTAATTAATTGAAAATAGACCTTTCTTACTTAAGATCTTGATTCTGCAAGTCTTACTACAACCCATTCCAGTATGCCAACCAGACAAGCAAACCTGTCGTAATTAATCTTCTCACGAGAGTTTTTATCGTATGATAATATGGATAGCGGAAAGGCGCAGTATCGGTAACCATTATGCCCTGATATCCGTTTTGCCAGAAAGACCACTGGTCCGATCACGCCACACCGGCGATTTTTCCGGCAAAACTGACAGACTTTGACGTTTTTAGCGTTGCGGTTAAGACCTGTAATGTATCTTTGTTGCTCACTTACTTATTATTGAAATCTCTATTTTTCAGGTTGTAATATATTACAAGTTAACCTATTATAATGAGAAAAGAAACATTGTAAATTGAATATAGCATTATATATTAAGGAAAAAACTGCAGTTCTGATTGGATTCTTCTAAAGTAACTCATAAAACCAAAAACAATCTGAATATTTAAAGGATTTAACAGAATAAGACAAAGTTTGTAAATCTATAAATACGAACACACCATTCAGATTTTAGATCTTAAATTTTATTGCTATTAACCCTTATCACAAGAGGCGCACATGGCAGAACGATCGCAGGCTGATTTTAAAGTATTTCAGAAAAGAATTGAAGAATAACTCTTGACCCACCGAGTTATTGTGAATAATGAGTACTGCAAATGGTTTGAAAAAGCAGAACTTTCTATTGAAGAAGTCAGATATTTTATTGTTCAATTCTCCTTGTTTATTCTCTAAATGAGTAACCCGTTTATTCAGGCTACCGATCTTCTTTGAGATATCCTTCATCTCTTCTTACGGATTACTAAAAAGTGTAAACGCTGTCATGAAACTTGGCAATTACCTGTTACGAGTTGCGAGTCACGAATGACTTGTTAACCATAAGTATTGTCATTTACACAATCCAGTTATGATCTCAGTACCACCAATGGATATAGCAATAAAAGGCTTTTCCTCATCTGGAACAGATTCATAAATTTCTATTAATTGAACTCCATCCCTAATATCTGCAACAGATCTAAAGGGGTTTTCATCATTGCCTTTAATAACTATTTTTGTTGAACGTGGCAACAGAGTTGGAACAGCCGCTCCAATAATATCCCCTGTAACACGTGAAATTATAAACTCACTATCTTTGAATTGTTTTTCTAAATCTGAATGTCTTAAAGAACCGTAATTGGCAAGCTCATATACATTAATTATTTTGCAGGTATAAGTCAATTCACCAGCAACAGCATTTAAAGAGACAATAAGCAGGACGAATAACGCTATAATCATTCTGATGACCATTTTAGTTTCCTTTCTATGAATAACAGTTGTATTGAGTGTTATGAAACCTTTTAGCATATAGAAGTACCGTGGTTTATAATACTCAGGTAAGAATCAAAATCAAGTGGAAAAATGATAAACACAGTATCAAATCGTGCCGTAGTAAGTCCGGTCTCTGGCAGACATCTATTGTCTGGAATCAAGAATTCCTTTTAATAGCAGGTAAACAGCGAAGACGCCGGGGTCTATCATTCGCGCTCCTTTCTCCTGGACATATCGAGATCGTCCGGCCCGTGATTCTAAATCACTGGGCTTTTCAGCACCATCCTTTGCCGCCTGAACTAAGGTTTCCATATCAATCCTACACTCAACTTTCACATTTTCCAATGCATAATAAACAGGATACAATGCATCCAACATAGTCTTGTTTCCTCTGGAACAACCGCCTAGTTCTTCTATTCCTGAGATTTCATTGCGAATTGCATCTTTCCACCTGGATACCGATTCCCACTCTTTACTACAATTACTATTGGTATGAGAGATGAAAGCGGCAACAGCGCGAATGAAGAAGACTGCATACAATGCGTACCACCCACTGCATTTGTTAAACATCCGGCAATTCGTCTGAAGGCCAAATTGACATCACTTACACTAAAGTATTGTATGTTGCCCAATATAGCGTTACAGGCAGTGGCCAGCGTATCGCCGGCATCGCCATCTCCACACTCTCTATCTAAATTGTTCAGTGTATCTCCAGCTTCAACTCCGGCTTTACACACTTTCTCAATGATACTCATTAACTCCTGATCCACCGCTTCATCATCCTTGCTAATGTCGACGTCACTATCCATGGCCCCCGGGAGCATCTATGTATATGGAAGAGGATGAGGGTGAATAATTACTATCAGGTTTCCAGTCAGTCTTGGTAAAGTCAGACCCGCCAATGTCAAGCAAATCCAGAAATCTATCATCAACCACAGTTAGTAAAGTTAGTGAAATCCCTCTCATATCAAGACATGTCATGTAAGTTCCACAATAGGCCCTGCACACGTCATATCCTTTTTTCCTCAGATACGATATCACCTTTCTGTGAACTATGCCCATTTCCAATCCTGATACAGACCCCAGATTATTAGTCAGTAAGACCATTTTCCTACTACTATTATTGTCAGCTCCATGTTGCTGTTTAGCAGCAAGAATCTTATCTATGAGAACATTAATAATCTCATCACTGGGCTTTACGGGTGTTCGCAACACCCCCCGTTCTCCGTGTATCCCGACTCCAATTTCCATTTCACCTCCCGGTAATTTAAATATAGTCGATCCATCCGGCCTGTGACATGAACTTAATGCACATCCCATTGAATGTACGTTATCGTTCACTTTCTGAGCCATTTCATATACTTCATGCAGATGCTGTTGGATGTTACTGTTACTGTTTTGTAGTTGGAGAGCCAGCGTGCCTGCTGTTTTATAAACCAGGACAGCCCGGCGACACCTCTTCGTTCACTAATTTCAGGCAGAGAGACATTATCCGCAACAATTAACTTTTTCAATGAAATACCTTCAGAGGATAGAATTTCACAGGCCATACCGAAGTTAATCTTATCACCGGTATAATTCTTGATAATCACGAGGACTCCATTTTGATGTCGCTCGCCGTTACTGACAAGTGAACGAATTCCATCTACAATAGCGCCGACACTTGGAGATGCGAACACGTCACCACAAATAGCCGCAGATAATATTTCACGGTTAACAAAGGACGAATGAGCCGGCTCATGACCGCTACCTCCTCCGCATACTATCGCTACTCTAGCTACTTTACTCCGATTCCTCTCCTTTTGCGGATTAATCAGGATAACATTCTTATCACGCACTAAGACCAGATTACCAAAGGAGCCGAGAGCCACTCATTCTAATGCCTCTGTTACACATGTACTCACATCATTCACAAATTGACCCATCTTAAAACTTTTCCTGTAAATTTCATTTAACGAGTTAAGTGTAAGAATTTGTCACTTTTAAATATAATAATTTGACATTACTAATGTCATAGCTGATGTTATTATTAATGCATAAATTCCTGCAATAACATCGTCAAGCATAATTCCGAGGCCACCGGGAACGTTCTTGTCTACATAGTTAATAGGCCATGGTTTCCATATATCGAATATGCGAAAAGCAAGAAATGCGACGGCTGCTATGGGGGCAAAAAACCAATAGAAAAGATCGAGATCGACAAGGTTATATAGAAAAGATAAAGGGAGCAGTGCTATCCATTGACCTACTACTTCATCGACTACAATGAATCCGGGGTCTTTCTTTTGGGCGCTTTTTTCCACATTGTTTGATGCCTGCACACCAATGAAGAACAAGGCAACGGTTCCAATGATTAGCACATATGGGCCGGAATATACAGAAATTATATATGCAAAAGGAAAAGCCGCCAGACTCCCCGATGTTCCGGGGGCTATTGGTAAAAGTCCTGAGCCAAACCATGTGGCAATAATCCAGCTAATATAATTATTATGCTTTTTCATTAAATGATAATTGATTGATTGCCTGTAATGATTTAATAAAGGTGATATATACGCTGATACTTCTTTTTAAGCAAGGATTGATTTGTATCAGGAATGGAATGGATTGGATTGTTTGTCAACTGGGCAGGTTTACCCGACGTGCTTTTTGGCGGGACCCTTAATTCCTTTTCTATAGGCATGATTGTATTTTATTTAGGTTTATCCAATAGATGAGAATATTTTTCTTTTACTTGTTTCATAAGTTTAGGGTCTAAGTTTTTTACTTTATATAATGTTTTCACTGCTTTAAGCTGATGAATAGTTAATCCCTTAGCTTGATTAAGGTTGGCTTCCATAAGTATGGCGCTGTTAAGTCTGGTACTAGTAAGGTCGGTTCTTACAAGTTCAGCACTCATAAGGTTAGCATCATCAAGGTTGACACTATTAAGGTTGGCTTTCGGAAGTTTTGCATACGAAAGATTGGCTCCAGAAAGGTCGGCGTCCACAAGATTAGCTCTATCAAGCCTGGCACCCTTAAGCTTGGCCCTAACAAGTTCAGCTCTAGTAAGGTCAGCTCCTTCAAGGATAGCATACATAAGGTTGGCTCTGAAAAGCCTGGCGTGAATAAGTATGGCATCACTAAGGTTAGCCCCCTCAAGGTTTGCATCATTAAGCTCATACCCACCTAACTCAACTCTTCTTAAATCTACGTCCCTTAGAGAGTCTTTCCAGTTCACAATCGTTTCTTTCATTAAGTTTGCTACACCTTCATATGTAGATTGCCTAAAAAAAGAAAACCAGATTGATGCAGGATTTTCAATCTCTGGCTTGCATGAACATTCCATTTTCTCAATATCTAATATCATACGGAAAGCCATTCCTTGTATGAAATCACTGGCGCAAATACAATCCCCAGACCATGCAATAGCCAACTTTGTACTTAAGAGATTAACTTTCTGGCAATGGCTTGATGGCCTGTATTTCCCCTTGGTAAGATGTTTCTTCGAAATATTTCCTATGGTTGGAAGAACGATCATTGTAGCCGGATCATCTTGGGCGGAAAGTAGCAAATCACCCATAAGCATGGGGCATCCATCTTTGGAAAAACCAGCAATAAGTGTCATATCAAGACCATGAAGTTTTATAATCATCTCAAACATTATTTCAAATAAATATATGTGAAAATCTTACTTGTATAAACAAGTAAAACTATCTTTTTGAAGATATATTAACAGTAGAGAATAGTTAGATCCTGAATCAAGTTCAGGATGACAATTCTCCGGTAATATTAAAATGCGGCAAAAGTTAATTGCAGTTTTCAATGTTGCAATACCTTAGTCTCGCTACCCTGCGCTAGTTCCGGTTTGTGAAGTGATGACAGTATCTGTTCGCGCAATTCTTCACTGGCCTCGACTGTCCGGGATCGGAAGAAATTCCACAGTCGCCAATATATGACAAACACTAAAACCATACTCCAGAAATATACCGGGTGTTGAACGACGGTTACCGTTATAAAACCGCTACAGAAGTCCGGCAGAACGGAATTCAATATTGTGCCAAGAAGGCCAAATTCTTCACCATTCTGTAATTCTGCTTTTCTCCAATGCCAGACAAAAAAGGCAAGCGCTATCGTGGATTCGAGGAATATTCCGTACAACCACTTTCTAAGGCCGACCCATCTCTTGATCTCCTTAATGTACGCTTTTCGGTCTTCCTCCTTGGTTCTAAAAGTTGTTCTCTTCACAGCACCGGATGTATCAACTACATCAAAATGCAGCGGGAGATTCTCCGGTGCATAATTCGATGTCCTGCGTTCCATTCTGTCGATTACGCTTTCGTGGATCTTAATCCTGGTATTGCCCTTCAGCTTGTCTTTATAAAGGTTCCCAATATCCCGCGGGTGATACCGGTAGAAGATTGCGAGACCGTCCCTGGAATTATAGATCCGGCCATGTACATTGGCGTCATCTTGGACATTTTTAAGGGCATCATCTTTGAACACAATGCCTTGTTCCCAGGCTTTGGTCATCATCCACTCCAGAGCTACATTCGCCATACCGGGCCTACGATATCCACCACCCACGTTTGAATGCATACCGGCGAACCAGACCTGCTCGACTGGTAATGAGATTGAGCGGTTCCTCTCGCTCCAGACCATAGGCCAGAACGATGTTCTTTCATCGTCAATAGCGAGAGCCTGACAGGCATATTGTACATTGTTTGTGAGTTCGTAATTATAAAAACGGTGACGAAAAATCCCCCATTCAGAGAGACGATCCAGAGACATGAAAAGCGCATTAATCACGTACATGCCGAGCGAGGTAATGTCCCACTTTTGAGGGAATCCCAGCGAGGAGACAGTGTCCCAGACGCCAAGAAACTTGATTGGAATGATGCTGTGTGATTTCTGTTCTCTAACTTGCTTATATAGAAACCTTTTTTGCTCAGCCAGGAACTTATTTTCATGAGTTTGTACCTTTGTTTGTCGTATCTTTATTCCTTGTAATCTTACGTATCCTTTAAAAGCTTCTTCTACGCGATCCTGCAATGTTTTTCTGTCCAGTTTTTTACCGTTCAAGCCTTTACCTTTGACTAGGCCGCAGGTTGCAATAAAACCGGCAAACGCCCTTATTGTAGCAGCGCCACGACTGAACCCCATAAGATATACCTGATCCTCGGGTTCATAGTTTCTCGCAAGAAATTCATAAAGGTCACAAACATTTTTCCTGAAGCCAAATCCTAAAGCACCCGAAAGGCCACGCACATACTTGTTCTTCTCCGTACCTATTCCATCGTCATAAAACGTGATCTGCTCTTTGGATGAATCGTGAAGGTCGATTGCATTGTAGGCCTTATAAACGTTGCTATCGGGTGTATAGCCACCTCTATTTCCGGTGCCGTCAGCGAATAAAATGATGTTCTTACTCATAGAATCCCCCCAGTATAGATAACCGATGCAAGATTAAAGTGATTTGAGAAAAATCTGCCAACATGCCCGTACCGAATGACACCTATCTACTGTATCTACCCATAAGTTGCCCTTCTGCCAGGACATGGCCTTTAATTGCTTGAAGAACTTCATCCTTTGCCGCCCCTGGTATCAAGCCAACTTCTGTATCTACTGCATATAACTTGAAGAAATAACGATGTGTACCTCCCGGTGGGCAAGGTCCTCCATAGCCATACTTGCGAAAATCATTGAATCCATGCTTTGCCCCACCTAATACCTCCTTATCGTCAGGTATATTCTCAGATATTTCTAAAGTATCCGGCGATAGCCCGTATAGAACCCAGTGAACCCACGTCCCCATAGGCGCATCAGGATCATCACAGATTAATACCATGCTCTTTGTTCCAACCGGAGGTTGCGACCAAGACAATTGCGGTGAGACATCAGCCCCATCACATGTGTATTTTTTTGGTATTGAATCACCCTCCCCAAAGGCTGTACTCTTAATATCCAATTTCATTGCATAACCCTCCTTTCCTATAGCTACAACGTGGATTTCAATAACACAAGAAAACAGAATAAATGGCATTACATATTTTACTAGATAGCCTTTCAAATTATATTTAAACATAGGTTGCTTCCTGTTGAAATATAGTACTCATTCTATAACCAGTTGTATGCCCCTACAATGAACCCTTTTTCAGTATATTCATTGTGTTCAGACTCCCAGGCACCTCTATATTCTGCACTCCCTTAATACAGAAGGAACGAGAGAGATTGGGTTAATGGGGAATTTGCGGTATGTTAATCTTCTATTTAATCAAACATTACAATTTACTAAAAATGTACCTGACAAAATTCTTCGTAGTCTATCAGTTCTTTAATCGTAGGATTTTCACTACAAATTGGGCAATCAGGATTTCGATGTATATTCAGCTTCTTAAAATCCATTCTCAGTGAATCATAAAGAAGAAGCTTACCATTGAGCAATTCTCCATTGCCCAGAATCAGCTTAATAACCTCAGTTGCCTGAATGACTCCGATGGCCCCTGCAATCACTCCCAGTACTCCCGCCTCTCGACAGGAAGGAACCAAATCAGGCGGAGGCGGGGTCTCGTAAAGACAACGATAGCATGGCCCTTCGCCAGGCAAAATTGTAGTTGACTGGCCATCAAACCTGAAAATAGCGCCGTGTGATAAAGGCTTACCGAGCATAACACATGCATCGTTCACCAGGTATCTGG